>CAKKQG010000239.1:0-5303 GCA_919901875.1 Anaerolineales bacterium | reverse complement strand
CACACTATCACTTCTTTAAGCTTGCAAGGTGATAGACAAGAGTGGTATAAGAACCTTGACCCTGCTGTGTTCGCGATGCCGCTCTACCCGGTTTGAGCCAACACTTTTGTGAAGGGGACGGCAACTTCTGAAGGAATGCGATAGGCGTAAGCCAAGGCAAACCGTAAGAGCTATCCCCAACCTGCTATAAACAGGCACAAACCCAGCAGCACACGGCATAGTGGGGCGATTTGATCATCAGACCTTGAAGGTTTAATAAACCTTCAAGGTCTTTTGTTTATTGTATAGACAGATTTGCATTGTTTGATCATCTATGCTATTTTCATTACAAGGATAATAACTTAATGCTACGAGAACGAGTATCAGAAGACGTTTATGTTTTTACCAGCGAACTTTACGCGCAAGTCACGGCGGGAGCGGTGCTATCAGCCGATGGGGCAATCGTCATTGACACCCTACCCTTTCCCTCGGAGACGCTGGAGATCGTAGACTTCATCCAAAATAAATTAAGCACGCCGATCAAATACGTCATCAACACCCACTATCACGCCGATCACACTTACGGCACTTGTTTCTTTAGACGCGCCGAAGTGATCGCCCACTCGAAATGCCGCGATCTGCTCCATAACGTTGGGCGCAAAGGGTTGGCCGACGCCAAAATGGAATCGCCCGAACTGGAACGGGTGGAGATCGTCTTGCCCGATCTCATCTTTGAAAACGGCAACATGGATTTGCATCTGGGGAAAAAAACTCTTACCCTGATCCATTCGCCCGGTCACAGCCCCGATTCGATCAGCGTATTGGTCAATGAAGATCGAATCCTCTTCGCCGGTGATATGGTGATGCCCCTGCCCTATTTTGTAGATGGAAACATTGACGATATGACCCGCTCACTTCAGGTGATACCGTCCATGGGTTTGGAAAACATTGTTCAAGGTCATGGCGAAGTGATCCTGCGCGGCGAGATTGACGAAGCCATCCGTTCCAGTTTGCGCTACCTCGACAATGTCCGCAAAAAAGTAACACGCACCGCCGAGCGCGGCAAGAGGCGAGATGATCTGACAGACATTGATATTGAGTCGTGCGGCAAGAGCCGCATCCCGCTCGGCGGGTTGGTGGCGAAATTACATCAGGGGAATGTCTATGCTTTATACGATTCGCTGATGAACGAATCGCCAAAAAAGAAGAGAGCAAGAAAAGCGGCAACGGCTAAAAAATCGCCGAAGCAAAAACACAGGAAGAAGAAATGACTGAACTGTTATATCAAACGGATGCGTATTTAAAAGACTTTGAGGCAAAAGTGATCGCGGTCGAGGGAAATGCAGTTGCCCTCGACCGTTCTGCTTTTTATCCGGGCGGCGGCGGGCAACCCCACGACAGCGGAACGATCACCGCCGACGGAAAAACGCTCAACGTGATCAAGGTTCGCAAAGCCGGATCGGATGTTTGGCATGAGATCGAAGGCGACGCACCCGCTGTCGGCGTCACCGTGCAGGGGGCGCTCCACTGGGAGCGGCGACATCAGTTGATGCGGACTCATACCGCGATGCACATTTTGTGCGGGGTGATCTTCCGTGATTACGGCGCGAGCGTAACCGGCGGCAACATGGAGCCGCTCAAAGGCAGAATGGATTTTGAATTTGAATCGATGAAGCAGGAATTTGCGAGAGAGATCGAAGCGAAGATCAATGTTGAGGTAGCGGCGGCCCGCGCCATCCGAGTCAAAATTCTGCCGCGCGAAGAGGCGTTTAAAATTCCCGATCTGATCCGCACCAAGATCAATTTGGTGCCGGAAGGCATCACCGAAGTGCGGACGGTAGAAATTGTGGGACTCGATCTGCAAGCCGATGGCGGCACACATGTGGCGAACACATCCGAAGTCGGGACGATCAAAATCGTAGATTACAAGAGCAAGGGAAAGATCAATAAACGGATCGAAATTGCGATTGTGTAAGAACCGTTATGAAAATCCTCATCGTGGATGATGAAGTAGAAATCCTGACGATCATACAGTTAGGTTTAATGCGCGCCGGATACGAAGTGATCACCGCCACCAACGCCGCTTCGGCTTTGCAGTTATTGGCGCAACAGAAACCGGCTCTCGCCGTGTTAGATGTGATGATGCCGGACATGGACGGTTACGATCTGGTTCAAGCCATCCGTCGGCGATCCAACATGCCGCTATTGATGCTGACGGCGAAAGGCAGCGTCGCCGGAGAAGTGGCGAGCTTGGAGCTCGGCGCGGACGATTACATCACCAAACCTTTCAGCATGGAAAATCTGGTGGCGCACATCAAAGCCCTGCTGCGCCGCTCCGGCGAAAACGATCAGGTGCTGCGGCGCGGACCGCTCACCTTGAGCCGGAGCGAGCGGCGAATCTATTGCGACAACACTCAATTAAAATTGCGCCCGTTGGAATACGAACTGTTGGCGTTGATGATAGAAAGACCGCGCCACCTTTTCACACGCGAGGAACTTTACGAAGCCGTGTGGAGCAAGGAGTATCAAGAAGGCGAACGCGCGCTCGATGTTCTCATCGCCAGTGTGCGGCACAAACTGGGCAAACGCGATTGCTTGATCCAAACCGAGCATGGCGTTGGGTATCGGTTGGAGGTGTGAATCAAAAGAGACCCGCGATTGCGGGTCTCTTGATTTAAACGGTGATGCCGTCTTGGGTGTGCAAGGTCGGGATTCAGAAATCCCTCGTACCGTTATGGCTTCCAAAACCAGGCGGTGACACCGACGATGGCTGCCTCTAACAATGATCCCAGCCCGATCCACAAAAACGCGTCGAACCAAAACTTCGTCGGGAAACAACGTATCAGTGTGTCATACCAATTGAAGAGCCACGTATCGCCTGTGAAAAAGATTTTGTGAAAGAGGACGAAAAACGTGCTGAAGCCTATCACTGCAAACAGCACAATGCCAACCAGCGCCGCCGCCGTGACGATGGATCCCACGATCAACCCGCTTCGCAATAACAACTTTGTTTCCGCGCCCCACCCCAAAGTATTAATAGAGATAAGCATTATGAACCAGGCAATGATCATCACCGTGTTCGCCGCGCGCACCACTGCCTTCACATCTTCCATGTGCTTCAACTCCCGGTCGTTGTACATGCGCGTCCCAACTTCAGTGTTGACCACTTTTTCTTGCGGGATCGTTAGCTTCGCCAAGAAACTGATGTCTTCATTGTTGTTCAAATACTCAATCGAAACCAACGCAATCTTGAGGCGATCTTCTTTGGTGAAGCCATAGTAATCCACCGGGAATTTAAATAAGTTGTATTGATCGGTATAGGCTGTTTCGGGCAAGTTGTATTCCCACTTTGGGAATACGTCTGACGACAACAAGAACTTAACCACCAGCAGCACCAAAGCAAACGGCATAGCGATGATGAGGGCGATACGGAGGGTGGAGGGTAACCAAGAGGGCATGAGAGACTCCTTAATTGTTGGAGATTAGAGATTGGAGATTAGAGATTAGAGATTAGAGATTGGAGATTCGTATTTCGTATTGCGTATTCCGTTTGAAGTTTTAGATTTTGGATTTTGGATTTTGGAATTTGGGATTTGGGATTTTCCCATTGTTCATTGTTCATTGTTCATTGTTCATTTTAGCAATTGAAGTCCTTCCCCCAACACAAAATTTATCACAATCGAGTTCGTCAATTGTTCCACCGGGGCGATGTCGTCGGTGAAGATGGTGTCGCTGTAAACGGTCGGTTGAAGTGAGGCAACGCCGCGCTGGAGTGAAAAGGTGAGCAATGGGTGGGCATTGGGCGGCAACAAAGTTAAGTTCGCTTGCAGGTTCTTTTCCGAAGTCGGTTGCATGGTGGCGACAAGGATGCTGTTGAATGTACTTGGCACATCCATCACATAGACCGAAGGGAAGACCGCCTTGAGCGTGGTTGCCATCGCTTCGATCAGGCGGCGATCATTGGGCGTGCGCCCGACGTTGATGGCTAACGCGCCGCGATCTTCGAGATGATCTCTCACTTCTTGAAAAAATTCTATCGTGGTCAGATGCGGCGGGATGTACGGCAAGCGATAAGCATCCACGCCGATGACGGTGTATTTGCGTTTGCTATGCGCCAAACCCCAACGCCCATCTTCGACGACGATGTTGAGATTCGATTCGTTCATAGCAAAATACTCGCGCCCCACCCTGACGATCTCCGGATCGATCTCGAAGCCGTCAATGGGGATCGCGCCATAAACCATTGTGTATTGTTTAGAGATCGTTCCGGCGGCAAGACCCACAAGCGCGAGACTATTGACGTTAACTGGCGGCGTGTTGAAGTAGGGAGCAACTAAAAAATAATCCCACGTTCCATTGGTGATCGGTTGAGTGGGGTTGTAAACCGAGTGAAGCCCCTGCCCTTCGTTGAGTAATAAGTAACGCGTGCCGCGTCGCTCAACGACTTGAATAAAGTTGTAAGCGGACTCGCGCTCGTATATCAAGCCCTGAGTAGGTTTAATGGCTCCCGCAGTAAAGGCGGCGACACCGATTAAGATGAAGGGCATCCATAACAACATCACCGCGCGGCGACGATCTGATCGCCATAATCCGATCCAAGAAAATCCAAACAACAAAAATGCAAAAAATAAATAGGTGCGGTTCGTGCCGAGCGTTGGAATGAGAACGAGGACGGGCAGGAACGTGCCGACGAGCGAGCCGAGCGTGGAGATGGCGTAGATGCGCCCGGCAGAGTTGCCGACTTGATTGAGGTTGTTCGACGAAAGACGAATAGCAAACGGCGAGACGCAGCCGAGCAAGGTGACGGGGACGATGAAGAGTAACAGCGTGGCAAGGAATGAGCCGCCCGCGACAGGGGCGTTGAGTCTTTCAACACCTTGCGCGGCGAAAAGCAAAATGGGGCGCGCGAAAAACGGAATGAGACCAACGGTGAACGCCGCCCAGCACACGATTTGATAAAAAGTTTTTTCGTGCGGTGATCGATCTGCCCAACGCCCGCCGATGAAGTATCCAACGGTGAGGTAGAGCAATATCAGCCCGATGATATTTGCCCATACTAGGTTGCTTGTCCCAAAAACGTTGCCGAGCAAACGCGCGGCGGCGATCTCGATTCCGAGCGACGCCATTCCGGCGAAGAAGACGGTGAAGGTAAGCACGCGGGCGATTATACAGGGGAAGATGTGCGAATGATGGGAGAAAAGCAAAACAGGCAATTAAGCCTGTTGCGGGATGAACTTCGGTAGAGGAGACCTCGCGGGTTTTAGAAACCCGCGAGGTCTTTTTGAACTATGAGCGCGCCAACTGAATTTGCAAATTTGCGCCAA
>CAKKQG010000238.1 GCA_919901875.1 Anaerolineales bacterium | reverse complement strand
GCTTCGCGGAGACACCTTACGTCGAAGTCGTCGAGGGGTGTTGACCGCCTACTCCGGTCATCGGTTCGATGACCCTTCAACCCGGCGAGCGCACCATCATCTTTGTCAAATTTGGAATGCACGGTCCAAGCATGGCGGGCAAACATAATTTCAGTGTTCATCTGGTGACTAACGATCCCACGCAAAAAGATCGCACCGTCACTCTTCTCTCGAACTGGGTGCCGTAAAAAGAGATCGCCTCATGCCCAATAAACGTTTCTGGTTTTTCCTGACGCTTACCTTGGTTTTCATTAGCACTCTCACAGCTGGATGCGGTGCGGCTACCGACGATCACAAATTGAAAATGGCACCGCTCGACTCAATGCCGCAAGAGGTGAAGACATCGCCGGTCACCGTGCAGCAAGCATATCAATTCGCCGTCGCCAACCCCGACGTAATGAAACAAATTCCGTGTTACTGCGGTTGCGGCAAAGTGGGACACACTTCAAATTATTCGTGCTACGTCGCCGGTGAGCAGAACGGCAAGATCGAATACGATCTGCACGCCGTCGGCTGTTCGATCTGCGTAGACATTACGCAAGACACGATGCGTTTACTCAACGAGGGCAAGAGTCCGGGCGAGATCAAAAATTATGTGGATAGCACATACTCCAAGTATGGACCATCCAACATCCCGTAGGACAAGTTGGCAACTTGTCAGTAGGACAAAGACAAGTTGGCAACTTGTCTTACTGATACTCGCCGCGTTAGCGATCCTCTTCCTGCCGACCTTTGTTGCCGCCGCGCCGCCGACGGATCGCACCTATCGCCTTGAAGCCCGCAGCTTTGAATATACGCCACCGGCCATCCAAGTGAATCAAGGTGATCGCCTCACCATTGAACTTTCTTCAACCGATGTGGTGCATGGACTCTACATTGATGGCTACGATCTCAACGTGGTCGCCGACCCGGGGCAAACGGCGAAACTCACTTTCATCGCTAATCAATCGGGCTCGTTTCGTTTTCGTTGTTCGGTAACGTGCGGCGCGCTCCATCCTTTTATGATCGGCAAATTAGAGGTGGGAACAAATTGGTTGTGGTGGCAGGCAGTTGGGTTTGCGGTGTTGGTATTGATTGTCGTATCCAGACTTCCGAAGTCTTTGCGGTTTGTGCAACTTCGGAAGTCTGACTTAACATGACTCGCTACGACCTCACTCCCCTCCTCCAACCTCTCCTCAAGAATCGCTTGCCACAATTTATTATTCAAGCGATTGCGTTAGGTGGATTCATCTTCGCCATCATCGCCGGACTCGTCGGCACACCGGTAGGCAATCACAACTTCAGCATTGTCTTTGTGTGGATCGGCTGGTGGGCGTTGTTGATGTTGATCGCCGTGCCGCTCTTCGGGCGAGCGTGGTGCAGCATCTGTCCCATCCCGCTTGCCGGTGAATGGCTTCAACATGGAGCGATACTTAAACCAACAGGCAAAGGGTTCGGACTCAACCTGCGTTGGCACAACAAGTTTCGCAACATCTGGTTACAAAACATTTCGTTTGCGCTTGTCGCTTTGTTCAGTGCCGTGGTGTTGACTCAACCCAATATCACGTCCATCGTCCTCATCGCTTTTCTCTTCGTCGCCTTTGCCGCGAGTCTCATCTTCGAGCGACGCGCGTTTTGTCGTTACCTGTGCCCCGTGGGTGGCTTCATCGGTTTGTATTCGCAAGTCGCGCCGATAGAAGTGCGCGTCAAAGATTCTGCCGTGTGCGCGGCTCACACCGAAAAAAGTTGCTATAACGGAAATGCCGAAGGGTATGGTTGTCCGTGGCAAGTGTATCCGGGCGGTCTCAGCAAGAACACCTATTGCGGGACGTGCATGGAATGTTTGCGAACTTGCCCGCACGACAACGTGGCGATTCAAATTCGTCCCATCGGCGATGATCTGATCAAACCACACGGGCGCAAACTGGATGAGGCGTTCAAAGCCTTCATCATGTTGGGCAGCGCGATGACTTATTCCGCTGTGATGCTGGGTTCGTGGGGGCAGCTCAAAGCCGCGGCGTATGCCGTCGGCACAAATGACTGGGCGTTGTATGCCATTACATTTTTAGTTTTTATCTTCGGCGCATTACCCGCATCTTTTTTTATTGCCACCTCATTCAATCGCAAATCATTCATCAACTTCGCTTACGCCCTCATCCCACTCGGTTTGCTGGCGTGGATCGCCTTCAGCCTCTCCTTCGTTTTCGCCAACGCTTCATATCTATTGCCCGCGATTTCTGATCCATTGGGTTGGGGATGGAATCTTTTCGGCACAGTGAATTTCAAATGGACTCCCTTCTTGACTCAGGTGACGCCGACTCTGCAAGCGGCGGCGTTGATCATCGGGTTAGCTTGGTCGAGCCAAGTGGCGATGCAAATTGGCGAACAAATTAAAGCCAACGCGCAGGGCGTGATTGCATTTTGTTTCGTGATTACGTTAGGGATGTTATGGCTGCTCGTTGGTTGAAAGCCGAAAGCGGCGCGCGGTTGTTCGTGATCGGGATTCTCGTCGGCATCCCATTGGCGATCCTGATCGGGCGTTGGATCATGTCGCGCGATTCGTCCATTGAGATTCACGCCCGCATCGCCGAAGCGGGCGGTTTCACTCCGGCGAACCTCACCGCCAAAGTCGGCGAACCGATCCGTTTGCGTTTGATCTCCGATGATGTGCAGCACGGTTTTGCCATTGGGCAAAGTGATACGCCCGCGCTCGATCTACCCGCCGGGCAAATGGTTGAAACCACGCTGACGTTTGATCGCCCGGGCAAATATGTTTTTTATTGCACGCGCTGGTGTGGGTTGAGTCACTGGCGGATGCGCGGCACGATTGAGGTGAAGGGCGAACCGGCGGCGCAGGCATCGGCGGTGTCACCGTTGTATTTCAAGTTGAACATTGATCTTGACGATCCACATCCCGCTAAAAATATCCCACCGCAAAAACCCGTCGCCAAATCCATTACTAACATCCCCGCAAATTTTTTAACGCGCGAGTATTACCTGACGCATAGCCCGTCCGATGCTTTTGTAGAGACGTTGCACGCAACGTCTCTACCTGATGATGAAATTTGGAATCTGGTCGCCTTCGTTTGGCAAGCGAACACGACCAAAGAAAAATTGGCGCAAGGGCAAAAGTTATACGCCCAAAATTGCGCCGCGTGTCATGGGGAGAGTGGCAAGGGCGATGGGGTAATGGCGGCGTCACTCACGAAAAAAGATTCGAGCGCGCAAATGGAATTTGGTCACAACACTAAATCACCGGTGGACTTCACCGATTCATCGCAAATGCTCGGCGCAAGTCCGGCGCTGCTGCAAGGCAAGATCATTCGCGGCGGTATGGGGACAGGGATGCCGTATTGGGGGCCGATTTTTACCGAAGAGCAAACGTGGGCGCTGGTGGATTATTTGTGGACGTTTCAGTTTGAATATGTAATGCACTTCAGGCAGTTGGAAAGGTAAAATTACTATGCGGTAAAAGATACTTGATGGTAAAGTGTGCTTTGAAGTTGGACAAGGCACACTATAAGGCGCTTACGATGACACCCGATATTCAACCCGACACTGATACTGATGTGGAGGTCGAAGTCACTTCGGACGAAGAAGTGATGCTCGATCCACCGTATCGAATCCTCATCCATAATGACGACGTCACGCCTTACGATTTTGTCATCCACGTCCTGCAATCTGTTTTCAACTTTTCACTCCTCAAAGCAGTAGCGATCACTCAACGGGCGCACGTCACGGGTGTGGGGTATGTGGCAACGTATCCGCTCGAACAAGCAAAGTATCTCGTGGGTCAAGCGCACGGCATGGCGCGCGCCGAAGGTTACCCGCTCACGTTTACAATTGAGCCAGAAGAATAAACGATATGGCAGATAAAAAACCTTCTCTCGTTGTGCCGCCACAGTGGGTCGAGGCGATGAACGCCGAGACAACCGAATTGATGAAAGTTCTCTTTGGGCATATGGAAGATCAAATTCGCTTCGCCGATTCAAAAGCGCAGGGTCTTTTGCTGTTGGCGACCAGCGCACTGGTGGCGGTTGCCATCACTGGCGCGTTGAACAAAGGGACCGGCATCACCTTGATTGATAGCGGCGAGAGTCTTTTTAGTCGTGTCTCTGCCTTGTTTATCATCTTAATGTTCGCCGCATTGATCGTGGCGATCTACTGCGCCGTTTTGACTCTGCGCCCGTGGCCCTCGGTGCCGGGCGTTGAAACGCTATTGTATTTCGACAGCATCAGCCGCTTGAGCTTAGAAGATTTTATCCGCAAGTTCACCGCTCAAACTCACAACGACCTCAATGTTTCAATGTTGAGCGCTATCCACACCAAAGCACAGATCGCCGATTGGAAATTTTTTCAGGTGCGCTTGGGGCTCAACTTTTTGCTGGTGGCAATGGTCCTGTGGGGCGCGGCGCAGATCATGAGCGCGTTTGCGAGATGATGGTTAGAAGTTGGAAGTGCAAAGTGCGAAGTGCGAAGTTGGATGTTCGAAGTTGGAAGTTGGGATTTTGGGATGGTTCGACTTCGCTCACTATAAGGTTGAGATTTAAAACATTTTGTTCATTGTTTCATTGTTTCATTGTTCATTGTCTCATTGCTTCATTGTTCATTGCCTCCTGTTCCACTCCCTCCATCCCCGACACGCCTTCGCCCGTATCCACCTCGACGCGCATCGCTTCGCCTTCATCCAACGTCCCAACTTTCACGCCCGTGCCGTTGGGAAAATTTTCCGGGTGGATCGCCTCGTATCGCTTCAACATCAATCTGGATTATGTGGCGCATCGCGCTTCGGTGATTCAAACTGTGGAAGTCACTAACCCCGGACCCGATGTGTGGTCTCAAGTAGTTTTTCAATTGCCCACCGCGCTGCGCTCTGCCGATACGTGGGGGTTGAGCAACATCACGCTTGCCGAAGGCAATGCCACGTATCAAAAGAAAAATGGTTTAGTGATCATCAACTTGCCCAAGCGCGTTCCGGCGAATGGTGTGGCGACGATCACATTTAATTACGCCCTCACCACGCCGAAGATCGCTCTCGACACGCGCCCGCCATCCGGCAACATCGGTTACAGCAATGATCTGATTCAATTTATTAACTGGTATCCGATCTTGACTCCGTATCAAAGCGGATCGGGCTGGCTCATGCTCGGTGACGCCGCCACGGGCCCCTTGCCCGCCGATCCCATCTTCACCGATTCGGCGGACTATGAGATCAACGTTACAACAACGGAGTCGGTAACAGTTACAAGCGGCGGGGCGATGAGCCGATCATCGGGAAATTGGAAATTTAATATCCGCAACGCTCGCACGGTTGCCTTCGCCGCGAGTCATAAATATCAAACGCAGACTCAACGCGAAGGCAACGTGACTCTCACTTCGTATTATTTGGCGGAGCATGTTGCGGCGGGGCAAGAGGCATTGAAGGCGGGAGCGCAGTCGCTCAAAATTTTCAATGATCGATTCGGCGCGTATCCTTACACGACGTTGATCATTGCCGAGAACGCTTATTTGGGTTCGGCGACGGCGAGCGGAATTATTTTGCACACGGGCAGAGGTTACGCCGATTACGTCGGGCGACCCGATTCACTTTTGACTGCGCTCACGCCGCAAGCGATGTCGCGTTTATGGTGGGGGCAGGCGGTGATGGGCGATTCGTATTCGCAGCCGTGGCTCAACGAAAGTATTCCGATGTATTCGGAATTGTTGTTTTATCAAACGCATTATCCGAATCTCGAATCGTGGTATTGGGACTCGCGCGTGAATTATTGGCAGCCAAGCGGTAACTTGGATCGTGCCGCCTCACAATTTAGTGACACGGAAGATTATTCGCGCAACTTGTTGCGGCGCGGCGCATTATTCTTGCGCGACCTGCGCGCGGCGATAGGCGACGCTTCGTTCTTCGCCTTCTTGCGCGATTTTTATTCCAACAGTGCCGGGCGCACAGTGACCAACAACGATTTTTTTATTGCGCTGAGGCGACATACTAATGCGGATTTAAACCCACTGCTCGCCAAGTATTTTACGAAACAGATCATGCCCACGGTGGCACCGACTCTCACCGCGCAAGGTTCACCTTCGCCCACGCCGATCACCCACGTTGTGATGCCGGGTGAGACGTTGGGTGGTATTGCTAAATTTTATGGCGTGACCGTTGAGGCAATTGTGAAGGCAAACAAATTGCCGAATGCGGATGCGATATTTGTGGGGCAGAGGCTAACGATACCGAAATGAAACAATGAACAATGAGACAATGAACAATGACAAATGAAAAATGAAAAACCCAAAAACCCAAAAACCCAACTTCAAACTTCAAACTTCAAATTTCAAACTTTCAATCTCCAATCTCCAATCTCCAATCTCTAATCTCTAACAACCTAACCACCCAACCACCTAACCACCTATGTCTAACTGCCACACCGGATAATGATCTCCCGTTTGTAGAAAGCCAAAGGCGCGATACAACTTTAATGAAGCGATGTTGTCGTGTTGCGTATTCACCGAGATGTACGGCGCGCCGAGTCGATCAAAGTGTTCGGCAATGTTCATCATCAACATTCGCCCCACGCCCTGTCCTTGAAATTTTGGATTCACCGCGAGTCGCGCCAGATGCCCGCCTTGTTTACCACCCGAACTGATCTGGTAGCCAACGATCTCGTTGTTCAACTCGGCAACGCTGGAGAACTCCACTTGACTCATCGCTTGCATCAGCGTGTCTTTTGAATAATGCCAAGGGGCAACAAAGGCGGCATCCACTTTGAAGATGGCGTTGATGTAAGAATTTTTTGCCGGGCGGATTCTTAATCCTTTGATCGACGGCGACGCTGTTTGGAGTGCCGCCGCGCGGATGACGGCGCGTAGCGGGCGGGAGAGGACGATCACGTCGTTGATCTGATCGAACCCCCATTTTTTTAATTGCGGCACGAACCATTCATCGAGCAACATGCAGGCGATCCGATTCACTTTGAGTTCGCGCAGCGCGCTTAACGTCGGCAGCCATATCGGATCAAACACTTGATCGAGTGTAAAGCCGTTGCTGATCGCCGCGAATCGAATCCAGGATGTATCGGGCGGATCAGGGGGCGCCGCCAACGCACCCGTGGCGGCGTCACCGTTAGTGACGATGTGGAACGGTCTCTTTCCCAGCCACGATTGTGGCGAGTGCCAATCGAGATGCGTGTGCATCTTGGCGTTAGAGTGAAGCAGGTGATTGAGCAGGGCGCGATCCGATTGTTGCGCTGCGCGGACTTGAAGCATGGCGCAAAAGTATACTATGCTTGCGCGTTCTTTGACCCTCACATACAATCGCTACACAGAGACGTTGCACGCTTCGCGAACGTCTTCTACAAAAGACACAGGAGACTACAACATGGCAAGCGGAAAAGATAAAGCGTTGGATGCGGCGGTTTCAACGATCAATAAAAAATATGGCGACGGCGCGTTGATGCGTTTAGGTGAAGCGACTCATTTGGCGGTGGAAGCGATCCCCACCGGATCGATCTCGCTTGATATTGCGTTGGGCGTTGGCGGGTTGCCAAAAGGGCGCGTGACAGAAATTTATGGGCCCGAGTCTTCGGGCAAGACGACGATTTGTTTGCATGTGATCGCCGAAGCGCAGAAGCGTGGCGGCACGTGCGCTTTTGTGGATATGGAACATGCGCTTGATCCAGCGTATGCCCGAAAGTTGGGCGTGGATGTAGATAACTTATATGTCTCGCAGCCGGATATGGGCGAGCAGGCGTTGGAGATCGCCGAGACGTTGGTGCGAAGTGGGGCGGTGGATGTGGTGGTGATCGATTCGGTTGCGGCGTTGGTGCCGCGAGCTGAAATTGAAGGTGAGATGGGCGACGCCACGATGGGCGCGCAAGCGCGTTTGATGAGCCAGGCGTTGCGAAAACTTTCGGGGGCGATCAAGCAGACGAACACCTGCATGATTTTTACGAATCAATTGCGCCAGAAGATCGGGGTGATGTTTGGTAATCCGGAGACGACGACGGGCGGACAGGCGTTGAAGTTTTATGCCAGCATCCGTTTGGATGTGCGCCGTATTCAATCCATCAAAGACGGACAGGACGTTGTCGGCAACCGCACGCGGGTGCGGGTGATTAAGAACAAGGTTGCGCCGCCGTTCCGCGAGTGTGAGTTCGACATCATGTATAATGAGGGCATCAGCAAGATGGGCGATCTGGTTGATCTCGGCACATCCTTAGAGATCATCACCAAGCGCGGCGCGTTTTATACTTATAATGACACGCGCATTGGTCAGGGGCGCGAAAACGCTAAGAAGTATTTGGCTGAACACCTGCCGATGGCTGAAGAAATTGAAAAAGCCGTCCGCAAACAAGCGTTGAGCATTCCGGCGC
The DNA here is from genome assembly GCA_919901875.1 of Anaerolineales bacterium. Lineage (GTDB taxonomy): Bacteria > Chloroflexota > Anaerolineae > Anaerolineales > VGOW01 > VGOW01. The sequence goes on along the minus strand of CAKKQG010000238.1, from coordinate 10,663 downwards.
CCATGCCAACCGGCAAACCTGACGACGACGACGATGACGAGTCGGCTGAAGGTGAAAAATAGTTCGCCGGTGTCACGATTATCGAATACCAGTGGCGAAGACCTTGCGACACAAGGTCTCCACACGATTTGTTTTTCAAAAGAGTTGACGAAGTTTGAGGTTGTTGGTTTCGGTTGATGCGTTGCCTTTGAGTTGTTTGGATCGAATTAGACCTCTGCTTTAAGTTACTCTGGGCGCGTGTGACGATTCGCGCTGACAAATTTTTCCAACAGGTGTTGGTGACTGGGTGAAGACGATAGCCGTGACATCGCAAGGTGATGTCGCGGCTTTTTGTTTAAAGGATGAAGGCAGAAGGATGAATTATGAAAGTTCCATCTGCGCCCATGAAAAAAGTTACAGTGCTGAAGGTGCAAGCACGAAACAAGAATCGAGTGAATGTGTATCTCGATGGTGAGTTTGCTTTTGGGCTGGTGATGATTGAAGCGGCGAAATTGCATTTGGGGCAGGTGTTGAGCGACGCCGATATAGAACGCATAAAAAAATCCGACGAATCGGAAATGGCGTTTGAAAAGGCGGTAAAGTTTATCTCGTATCGCCCGCGCTCCGAAAAAGAAGTGCGCCAGAATTTGAAGAAGAAAGAAATTGAGGCGGGGTTGATTGACGAAGCCGTGCAACGGTTAAAGCGGGTGGGGTTGTTGAACGATGAACAGTTCGCGCAGATGTGGGTGGAAAGCCGATCTCATTCGAAACCAAAGGGGACGCGCGCGCTGAAGATCGAGTTGAGGCAAAAAGGGTTGTCGCGCGAGGCGGTAGACGCGGCAGTGGCGGGGACAAATGACGAAGAGGTGGCGCGGCGGTTGGCGGCATCGCGCGCGCCGCGATTAAAGAAATTGCCGAAGATCGAGTTCCGTCGCAAGTTGGGCAGTTATCTGGCGCGGCGTGGAATCAATTACGAAATTATCTCTGAGGTCGTCGAACATGCTTGGCAGGAGTTCGGCGAAGGGAATGACACTTTAGAAAATGAGGACTGACCAAGACTATGTCCGATAATATGCTTTTAGTGATTGTGGTCGGTCTTGTTGCGACAGCCGTTGGCGCCGCGGTAGGATATTTTGTGCGGCATCAAGTGGCGCGAGCTGAAGAGAAAGAACATCGCGCCGAGACCGAACGCATCAAGGCAACGACCGAAGCCCACGAACGTGAATTGGAATTGAAAGCGCGCGACGAGTTGATTAAACGTCGCGACGAGTTGGAAGCGGAGATCGCTCGCAAGCGCAACGAGTTAGACAAGGGCGAAGAGCGGGTACAAAAACGCCGCGAAGAAATGGATCGCCGCATTGATAAGCTGGATCGCGATCAGCAGGCGTTGAACAAACGTCAGAGCCAGATTGACAAACGCAGTTCTGATCTGGATAAACGTGAATCGACGCAGATCGCCGAGTTGGAGCGCATCGCCCAGTTGAGCCGTGATGAGGCGAAGGCGCAGTTGCTGGCTCACGTTGAGACAACGGCGCGTAATGATATGGCGCGCACCATCCGTCAGATCGAAGATGAGGCGAAGGCCGAAGGCGAGCGGCGGGCGCGCGAATTGATCGCCGTTGCCATTCAGCGCGTTGCTACAGATCAAGTGCAATCGCTTTCGGTCTCGGTGGTGCCGATCTCATCCGATGAGATGAAGGGGCGCATCATCGGGCGCAACGGGCGCAACATTCGCGCCTTTGAAATGGCGGCGGGCGTAGACGTGATTGTGGATGATACGCCTGAAGCGGTGACGATCTCTTCATTTGATCCTGTGCGGCGTGAAGTGGCAGGTCGCGCCTTGCATCGTTTGATCGAAGATGGTCGTATCCATCCGGCGCACATTGAAAAATTAGTGGAAGAGACTCGACGCGAAGTAGAAGCGTCTATCAAAGAAGCCGGTGAGCAAGCCGCTTACGAAGCGGGCGTGCCGGGGCTGCATCCCGAAGTGCTGCGCTTGTTGGGTCGGCTTAAGTTCCGCACATCGTACGGACAGAATCAATGGCATCACTCCATTGAGACTTCGCTCCTCGCCGGTGTGATCGCCGCCGAGATGGGCGCGGATGTGGTGCTGGCAAAGGCCGGTGGTTTGTTGCACGACCTGGGCAAGGCGATTGATCACGAAGTGGAAGGCACACATGCCGCCATCGGAGCGGAGTTCGCGCGGCGTTACAGTGTGCATCCCAAAGTTGTGAATGCGATTGCCTCACATCACCACGAAGCCGCTCAAGAAAGTGTGGAAGCGGTGATCGTCGAAGTGGCAGACGCCATCAGTGGTTCACGCCCGGGCGCGCGGCGCGAGAGTCTTGAACTCTACGTTAAACGCATTCGCACGTTAGAAGAGATCGCCGCCTCATTCAAAGGCGTTCAGCAATCGTACGCGCTTCAAGCCGGGCGCGAAGTGCGAATCATTGTCGAGCCGGAAGATGTGGACGATCTGGCGGCGATTGAAATGTCGAAGAGCATCGCCAAAAAGATCGAGGAGACCATGCAGTATCCGGGTCAAATTAAAGTGACAGTGATTCGAGAAACGCGGGCGACGGAGTTTGCGAAGTAGGGGCAACCTTCACGGTTGCCCAAATGGGCAGGGGCAACCTTCACGGTTGCCCAAATGGGCAGGGGCAACCTTCACGGTTGCTCAGATGGGCAGGGGCAACCTTCACGATTGCCCAAATGGGCAGGGGCAACCTTCACGATTGCTCAGATGGGCAGGGGCAAGCCCTACCCTTACAGAATTGATTGAGCGGCGATCTCTTCTACGAGATCGCCGCTTTTGATTCTACGGCGACGCAGTTTGGAGTGCCGCCGTTGACGGTGAGACCTTGATCGTACGGGAGTTACCCGTCTGTCCCGAAAAGGTTTTACTGCGCGACGGGGAAAAGTGAGATAAAATCACTATCGTGTTTATCCTTTTGACAGATTGACTCACGTATTGCTATGTGGATCCTCACTTTACGCTCGCCCTCAGGTGAACCCGTTGAATTTGCACTCAAAGCTGGCGTAGCCAAGTTGGGTCGTAATGTGGATAACGATATCCCCGTGCCAGACCTTTCGGCCTCACGTCTCCATGCCGAAATCGAATACATCCCCGATGCGAAGACACTGACGATCCGCGACCTCAACAGCACCAACGGCACTTACGTTAACCACAACCGCCTCTCTCAAGCGGTGAGTCTGCACAGCGGTGATTCGATTCGTATTGGTGAGCATGTCCTCACTGTGAATGAGTATCGCGGCACGGTTTCTGCCACAGTCGCTTCTCGTCCGAGCAGCCGACCCTTGACGCGCGACATGATGCTGGAGTCTCTCGATCATCACGCGGTGTTGATGTACAAGATCGCTCAACAACTCAACACGGTCTTGGATGTGGATGAGGCATTGCGAGAAGTGTCGGAGTTAATGAGGGCGGCGATGGGTGCCGACAAGTGTGAAGTGATTTTGGCAGAACAGTTTGGCAGGCTCAACGAGTATGGTTTTCCGGCAACGATTGCCCAAGAGGCGATTCAAAAACGCACGACGGTGATCATCCCGGCAATTAAAAAAGATGATCCCAACTTTACTAAAAGCGCGTTATTACTCCGCGTGCGTTCAGCGTTGTGCGTGCCTGTTATCAGCGGCGATGATCTGTTGGGGTTGATCTATATGTATAAGACCGATCGGGAAGCCAGACCGTTCAACGACACCGATTTGAGTGTGGCGGTCGCCATCAGCAATCAAGCGGCGTTGACCATCCAGCGCGCGATCTTGGTGCAGAGTGTTCAACGAGAACAACAAGCACGTAACTTGTTGCTTCGTTTTCTCTCACCGCGTGAAGCCGAATTTCTTTTGAAGGATTATTTGCAAAGCGGTTCACTGCCGCCGCTGACGGCGCGCAAGCTGACGGTGTTGTTCTCCGACATCGTGGACTCGACGGGTTTAGCCGAGCGATTGGGAGCGGAAGGCTTCGGTGAATTGTTGAGCCGCTATTATCAAGAGATGACGGCGATCATTTTTGAATTTGGCGGGATGCTTGATAAATATATGGGCGATGGGTTGATGGCGGTCTTCGGGATGAATCCATCTCAGACCGAGCCGGAGATACAGGCGGTATCTGCCGGGTTGAAGATGTTGGAACGTCTCAAGACTAATTTGCGCGAGAATGGCACAAGCATTGAGATCGGTGTGGGCATCAATACCGGGTTGGTCGTTGCCGGTTATGTTGGCACTGCCGAGCGGGTGGAGTTCACGGTCCTGGGCGACGCGGTGAATGTGGCGCACCGCTTGGAGACGTTGGCGCGCCCGAATCGTTTAGTGATTGGACCGATGACTGCGGCGAGTGTTGCCGATCGCTTCATCATTCAACGCTTGGGTGGTTTAGAAGTTAAAGGACGTTCTCAAGCTGTGCAAGCGCACGAAGTGTTGCCGAAGTAATCCCGCCATTATTTTTTTGGGGCAGGTTTTCCGTAAAGATACCAAAACAGTTCGCGCGGGAAAGCGGGCGCAATGGCGGCGTCCCAAACGAAGTTGCCCACGGTGAACATTCCGCGCAAACGCGAATCGAGTCCACTTAAGCGTTGACGAAAACGTTCGGCTTCGTCAAGGTGGGCGACGATAGGCATGAGCAGAGCAAGGTAGAGGCGAGAGTAGACGGCTTGAGGGTAGTGGTCGGCTAACTCGTCAAAGGCGGAGTCCCACACGTTGAGGCGCGAACTAATCTCGCTTAACGTTTTCCTCTCAACATTCGCCATCCACCGATTCAACAAATCATTCGCCAGTAGATCGAGTCGAGCAAATTCTTTGGATTGCTCGGGGTCGAGTTGAGTGCGGCGCGCAGACAGTGTGCGGCGCAAAAATAAAATGCCGCCCAGAGTCAGCGCAGGGGTGTTCGACTTGCCGACGTTCCAGAATACAACATCCGATTTAAGATAGGGGTCAAACTCGGAGAGGAATGTCTCAAGAGTGGCGAGGTCGTTTTCGATGGACACAGCTAGGTCTGAATTTGTAAGAGCAAATTGGCAATTTGCTCTACGTTATGTGGCTAAGTCGTTTTCGGTGGACACGGCTAGGTCTGCGATTTAGGGCGCGGACTCAATGCCGATTTAATTGTTTCGAGCAGTTTGTCGCGCGAGATGGGCTTGACCAGATATTTATAAGCTCCGGCGCTGATCCCGGCTTCAATATCACTCGCGTCGCCGCGCGCCGAGAAGATCACGACGGGCGGCGGGTCGGGCAGGGTCATGACGTGTTTGAGAATATCCATACCCGGTATATCGGGCAGCATGAGATCGAGCAAAAGCAGGTCGGGTCGAGAGTTGGCAAGTATAGTGAGCGCGGTCTTGCCGTCGGGTGCGGTGGCGATCTCGTAACCGGCTTTCGACAAACTCCGCCGAAGCAGATCGAGAGTCGCCAGTTCGTCTTCTACTACCAAGATGACAGTCATAATTGCTCCAGCTTGCCAAACTCCGGCTTGCCTTGAATCGCTTGCCAACGTTCTTTGGCGTCACCGACACGCCATTCCCAGGCGGTGAAGCCGTTGGGCGTTTCGTATTTGAACACTGCACTGAAACCCAAAATGTTTTTGACGCCGCCGTAGAGCAACGAGTGGGCGGGCTTAGTTCGCAGGATGCACCAGTGTTTGGGCATCCATTCGAGTTCAACGTCTGTGTGTTGCAGTGTGCCGCGCATGAGATAAGGCGCTTCACTTCGCGCGGTCTCTAACCAAATGTTTCCAAAGCGCGCATCCCACAAGGAAGTGCGAATGCGCTCGCCGATAAGATAGGCATTGTTTTCGGGCGTGTTGTAAAACCAAGTTTTTGCTGTTGTTGTCATAGTTGTTTGATGTTGGAAATTGGAAGTTGGAAGTTGGAAGTTGGAAGTTAGAAGTTGGAAGTTGGAAGTTGGAAGTTGGAAGTTAGAAGTTGGAAGTTAGAAGTTGGAAGTTGGAAGTTGGATTCTAATCTCTAATCTCCAATCTCTAACCTCCAATCTCTAATCCCCAATCTCAAATAAGTAATCGAAGAGGCTCTTCGAGTTTTTTCTTGAAGGCTTGCATGAATTGCGCCGCTTCCGCGCCATCCGTCACGCGATGATCGGCGGAGAGGGTTGCTTTCATGCGCCAGCCTGTTGTCAGCGATCCATTCTTCACGACCGCAACTTCTTTTGCCGCTCCCACGGCAAGGATCGCTGCTTCAGGCGGATTGATGATCGCCGTGAAAGAGTCTACCTCAAACATTCCTAAATTGGAAACGGTGAAGGTCGAACCTTCCACATCGTTGGGTTTCACCTTGCCATCGCGGGCGCGCGCTGCCATTGCTTTGGCTTCGGCAGCGATCATTTTAACTGATTTCACGTCGCAATCTTTGACAACAATGGTCAGCAATCCGCCGCTGACCGCAACGGCGATGCCCATGTTGATATGACCGCGTTGAATGACATGATCACCGTTGAATGAAGCGTTAAGATACGGGTAGTCGCGCAAGGTCAGCGCCGCCGCTTTCAAAACAAAATCATTGACCGAAATTTTTTCCGCCTCGCTCACTAATTCATTCAACTGTTTTCGCAACTCGATCACCGCACCCATATCCACTTCAGTTGTCACATAAAAATGCGGGATGGATGTTTTGCTCTCGGACATGCGCCGCGCGATAGCGGATCGTAATTTGGTGAGCGGGACAATTCGATCTTCGGCGGTGACGGCAACCGCCGCCGCAGTCGGTGAGGGCGCGGATGCCGCCACTCCAAACACCGTTGCCGCGCCGCCGCTTTTGGCGAACGCTTCAACATCTTTCTTGGTGATTCGTCCTTCCGGTCCCGTGCCTGTGATCAATCGTGGATCGATCTTTAATTCATCACTCATGCGTCGCGCGATAGGTGAGATTCGCAAGAAGCTAGAGATTGGAGATTGGAGATTGGACGCTTCGCGTGGACGTTGGATGTTTGAAGTTTGAAGTTTGGCTTTGGGATTTTGGGATGGTTCGACTTCGCTCACCACAAGTTTTGGGATTTGGGATTTGAGTGCGGCAACATCCACTTGTTCACCCGGCGCGGCAATCACCACCATGTGCGTGCCAATGGGGACGAATTGATTTTCATCAACGAGCCAGGCGACGACGGTGCCGGTGGTATAGGCTTCTACTTCAACCGTGGCTTTATCGGTTTCTACTTCGGCGAGTATCTCGCCTTTTTTTATGGATTGACCCTCTTGCACAACTTTGCGAACCAGGCGACCTTCTGCCATATCAAAGCCGAGCTTGGGCATGGGGACGAACTCAGGCATGAGTGTTTCTCCAAACTGTCGTGATACGTGATGCGTGATTCGTGAGTTCGATCCACGCATCACGCATCACGGAATACGCAATACGCATTACGTTTGACCTAAAGTACTTTCTTCACTGCCGCAATCACATCTTTCACCTGCGGTATTGCGGCGCGTTCTAATTCCGCGCTGTAAGGCAGTGGCACTTCTTTTTGCGCTACACGTTCAATCGGCGCGTCGAGGTAATCAAAACATTCTTCGTAGATGCGCGACGCAACTTCTGCGCCGATGCCGAAGGTTTTCCATCCTTCTTCGACGATCACGGCGCGATTCGTTTTCTTGAACGATTCAAAAACAGGATCGAGATCGAGCGGGCGCAGAGACCGCAAGTCAATGATCTCAACGTCAATGCCTTCTTTCTCAAGTTCCGCCGCCGCTTTCAGTGAGATGCTGACCATTTTGGAATAGGTGACGATGGTGACATCTTTGCCTTTGCGTTTAATGTCGCTCTTGCCGATGGGCAAAAGGAAGTTCGGATCGTCGGAAACTTCGCCGCGCTCGGAATACATGGTGGAGTGTTCGATGAAGAACACCGGGTCGTCGGTGCGGATAGAGGCTTTGAGCAGGGCTTTCGCTTCCGCAGGCGTTGACGGCGCCACTACTTTGAGTCCGGGGAAGTGGGCGAAGATCACGTCCGGCGTTTGCGAATGAGTCGCCGCCAGTTGTTTGCCGCCGCCCGATGTTGTCCGCACCACCAGTGGGCATCTAAATTGCCCGCCGAACATCGAATGAATCTTGGCGGCGTGATTCACAATTTGATCCATCGCCAAAAATGCGAAATTGATTCCCATGATCTCGGCGACGGGGCGCAAGCCGTTCATCGCCGCGCCAACCGCCGCGCCGACGATCACCCCTTCGGAGATCGGCGTATCGCGCACGCGATCTTTGCCAAACTTTTCAAACAGTCCGGCGGTCACACCGTAGGTGCCGCCTTGCGCGCCGACCTCTTCACCTAACACCACGACATTCGGATCGCGTTCCATCTCTTCATACATTGCTTGAGCAAGGGCTTTGCTCATGGTTAAGACAGACATAGTTTCAAATACTTAGTAATCAGTCATCAGTGATCAGTCATCAGTTGTGATCACTATTCACTGATCACTGGTCACTGTTTACTGGTCACTGGTTCTCTACGTAAATATCCGTATACAACTCTTCCATCGGCGGGAAGGGCGACTCTTCGGCGAAGCGAACAGCCTCTTCGACGATCTTCGACGACTCGGCGTGGATCGATTCGATCTGTTCTTTCGTGATCCCGCTTTTCATCATCACCGGTTCAAACTTGCCGATAGGGTCTTTGGTCTGCCAATCTTTAATTTCGTCGGCGGTGCGGTAGGGTCGTTGGTCGCCCATCGAATGACCGCGATAACGATAGGTCATCACTTCAAGGAAGAACGGACCTTTGCCGCTTCGGATGTGGGCAATTGCTTTCTCGCTTGCCTTACGCACAGCAAGCAAATCCATACCGTCACACACATCACTCGGAATATCGTAGCCCAACGCTTTCTTGCGGATGTCCGTCACGGCTGAGGCATCTTCAATCGGTGTCCACATCCCATAGTGATTGTTCTCGCAGATGAACAGCACGGGCAGCTTCCACACGGCGGCGAGATTTAATGATTCGTGAAAATATCCGATGTTGCTCGCGCCATCGCCAAAAAAGCACAACGTCACCCCATCCGATCCTTTTTGTTTATCAGCCCAAGCCAAACCTGTGGCGAGTGCCAAGTGCGCGCCGACAATGGCATGACCACCCCAGAATCTTAAGTTGATGTCGGCGAGATGCATCGAGCCGCCTTTGCCTTTGCAGCAGCCCGTCACCTTGCCCAACATTTCTGCCATAAGCACTTTTGGATCCATGCCGCAGGCGATGGCGATGCCGTGATCACGATAAGCAGTGATCACATTATCTTGTGGCAGGCGCGCCGAGATCGCGCCCACGCCGCTTGCCTCTTGCCCGATATATAAATGCATGAAGCCGCCGATCTTGCTTTTTTGATACAGCTCTTCGCATTTCTCCTCTATCAAGCGGATGATCACCATCTGCTTGTAGAGTTCAACATATTCCGCTTTGTCCATTTTAAGAAGTAACCTCGTGAGACAGAATAGTAGGCGGGTCGTTTCCGAGCCGCCTACTTAAATTTAGAACACTCAACTGTGCGCGGCGTTGCTGGCGCCATCATTAATTAAGATTATACCAGTCCAATTTCGGTTTGGGGCTAAAATATCGTGACAAAGGAGAAAGACAATGACTCACTTACGTCTCATGTTCGTTTTTGCTCACCCCGACGATGAATCGATGGGCGCAGGTGCCATCATCGCTAAGTATGTTGCCGAAAGCGTGGATGTTTATTTGCTGTGCGCTACGCGCGGCGAGCGCGGCTGGCAGGGCGATGAAAAAGATAATCCCGGGCTCGAAGGGTTGGGGAAGATTCGCACCGAAGAATTGATGAACGCCGCGAAAGTATTAGGTCTGCGCGAAGTTAATTTTCTGGATTACATTGACGGCGATTTGGATAAAGCGAATCATGCTGAAGCGATCGACAAAATTGCGACTCACATCCGCCGCATTCAGCCGCAAGTGGTTGTCACCTTTGGTCCCGACGGCGCATACGGACACCCCGATCACATCGCCATCTCCCAACTCACTTCAGCCGCCATCGTGTGCGCCGCCGACTCTGGTTATACCGATTCGCTTAACCAACCTGCCCATCGCGTTGCCAAACTCTATTACCAAGTGGATCCCAAAACTTTTGTGGAGATGCTTCATTCATGGGGTTTCGATCTCACTTTTGACGTGGACGGTGTAACGCGCAAGCATTTAGGTTGGGAAGATTGGATGTTCACCACGCGGCTCGACGTGGGCGAACATTGGCGCGCGGCGCGCGAGGCGGTGCTTTGCCACGCCTCACAACTTGTTTCGTGGCGACACCTTTTTGATGCCATGACTGACGATATGCACCGCCTCACTTGGAGTCAATCCACTTTGTATCGCGCTTATAGTTTGGTCAATGGTGGGCGAAAGGTTGAGACAGATTTGTTTGAGGGACTACGATAATTCGCATGTAGAGACGACCCGGTGGGTCGTCTCTTTTGTGAACCCCAAAATATTTTGTGGTTTAAAACAGAGACACGCCAGCGGCGCGCCTCTACCTGTTTACCTGTCTACTTATTTACCTGCTTAATACACCGGCAGACTCGGATCAACTTGATTCGCCCACGCCACAATCCCACCTTTGAGATTCTTAATTTTACGGAAGCCAGCACCGCGCAACAACTCTAATGCTTTACCCGAACGCGCGCCGCTCTTGCACTGCAATACGATCTCTTGTGCCGAGTCGAGTTCGTTCA
>CAKKQG010000237.1 GCA_919901875.1 Anaerolineales bacterium | reverse complement strand
TTCTGTGCGTATCTGATGTTGGTGGCGTATACGCAATTGAGGCAGGAGGGGGTAGAAGTGGATTAACAAAAAAACTCCAGCGATGAGCCGGAGTTTTTAATTTCCCTTATTTCCTTTATCCCCCTTAGTTCCGTTGAACTACGCGCCCGATGGAACCGGTAGCGCTCCGCCCGTTGTTGGCGCGGGGGATTCAGGCGCGGGACGTGCCGGGCGCGGTGGCGTGGGGACGCCGCCACTTGGCGATTCGGTTGGCGGCTCTTGTCCGGTATACGCCGCTTCAAACGCTTCCATGTCTAGCGTCTCAATTTCCATCAACTTCTTTGCTACTCGATTCAATATCTCGCGGTGTTCGCGCAAAGTTTTCAACGCCGATTCGTGCGCTTCTTTAACCAGCTTCCGGACTTCGGCGTCAATCTCCTGCGCCACTGCGTCGGAGTAATCGCGTTGTTCGCCTAGCTCTTTGCCCAAGAAGACCAGTTCTTCTTTTTTGCCGAAGGTCATCGGTCCAAGTTTTTCGCTCATGCCCCACCGTGTGACCATCGTGCGGGCGATGTCGGTGATGTATCCGATGTCGCCGCTGGCACCGTTGGTGATCTCACCGAAGACGAGTTCTTCGGCGGCGCGTCCGCCCATCGCACCGGCAAGCATCGCTTTGAGCTTGCTGCGCGTGGTCAGGTTCATATCTTCGCTGGGCAAGAACCACGTCACGCCGCCGGCCACGCCGCGCGGGATGATCGTCACTTTGCGGACGGGATCATGATTGGCAGTGGCTCGCGCCACAACCGCATGACCGGCTTCGTGATACGCGATCACTTCTTTCTCTTTGGCGGTGATGAGTTTGCTCTTGCGCTCGGGTCCCAACATCACGCGCTCGATGCTGTTTTCGATCTCATCCATGCCGATCTGTTTCTTGTTGCGGCGCGCGGCTAAGATCGCCGCCTCGTTCACCATGTTCTCAATATCCGCGCCGACAAAGCCCGGTGTTGATTTGGCAAGCGACCCGGTATCTACATCTGTGGCGATGGGTTTGCCTTTGAGATGAACTTTGAGAATCGCTTCACGCCCTTTCACGTCTGGGCGATCCAAAACCACGCGGCGATCAAAACGTCCGGGGCGCATCAAGGCTGGATCAAGAATGTCGGGGCGGTTGGTGGCGGCGATCACGATCACGTTGGTATCCGTATCGAAGCCGTCCATCTCCACCAGAATCTGATTCAACGTTTGCTCGCGCTCATCGTGTGAGCCGCCGAGTCCGGCGCCGCGATGGCGACCCACCGCGTCAATTTCATCCACGAAGACGATGCACGGTGAATGTCGTTTCGCTTGATCAAAAAGATCACGCACACGGCTGGCGCCAACGCCGACGAACATCTCGACGAACTCTGAACCTGAAATGGAGAAGAAGGGGACTCCGGCTTCACCGGATACGGCTTTCGCTAACAACGTTTTGCCGGTGCCGGGTGAACCAACGAGCAGCACGCCTTTAGGGATTCGCGCGCCGAGTTGAATAAATTTTTCCGGTTCTTTCAAAAATTCTACAATTTCTTTTAAATCTTCTTTGGCTTCTTCGGCGCCTGCCACGTCTTCAAACGTCACCGTCGGTTGATCGCCGGTGAACATGCGGGCGCGGCTCTTGCCAAATGACATCGCTTGGTTGTTGCTGCCCTGCGCTTGCCTGAGCATGAAGTAGATCAAGCCCATGACGAACACGGCTGGCAAGATGTAACCGATGATCGGGATGATGTTCGACCATTCGCTGGGGCGGGCGACTTCCCACTCCACGCGGGCGCGGTCTTCGGCGCTGACGCCCACTGCCGCAAATTGTT
>CAKKQG010000236.1 GCA_919901875.1 Anaerolineales bacterium | reverse complement strand
TCGTTTGATCATTTTTGTAATCTCCTTTTTGTGAAAAATAGTCTGTCATCATTCTGCCTTTCTTCACGCTCGAGGGGAACGGGCAAACGGCTTTAATCCGCGGCGACTTTCAGCGCGCACAATTCAGACGTTAGTCCATATCGTCACCAGACATTAGGCGATACAATGACTGGACTGACGCAGTTCACAGAAGTTTTTATCACGAATCCCACTCCGCTTCGCTACGGGGACAACGTATCACGAATGTGACGAATGTGACGAATAAAACAAAAGAGAAATTCGTGTTATTCGTTTATTCGAGTCATTCGTGATTAAAGTGCGTAAGTCCAGAATGAAACGACAGGAGACATTTATGTTTGCCTTTACGAGTCTCAGCCTGGCGCGCCAATTTTTGTTAATGAGCTTTCTCATCTTATGTATGGGAATGATCATCATCGGCGTTTGGGTGGGGCGGCAGATCGAGATCGGAGTCGCCAACCGCACCGCGGCAGTGACGGCTTTGTATGTGGACAGCTTCATCGCGCCCCATCTACAAGACCTAAACCACACCGACCAACTCAACGCCGATCATCTTAATGCACTGGGGTCGCTCATCAGCGGCACTCCGCTCGGTCAACGCATTGTTGCCTTCAAAGTATGGAGCGCCGAGGGGCGAATACTCTACAGCACCAACCCGTCACTCATCGGGCGCAAATTTAAACTTAGCCCGGCTCTCGCCGCCGCCTTTGCCGGAGAAGTGCAAACGGAGATCAGTAATTTAGAGGAGCCGGAAAACGAATACGAGCGGCTCAAGTGGCAACGACTGATCGAAACATATGCGCCCATTCGCGCGAGAGGCGCCAGCAACATCCTCGCCGTCTCCGAGTTTTATCAAACCACCGATGATCTGGATCGAGAAGTTCGCGCGGCGCAGACACAAAGTTGGATCGTCGTCGGCGCGGCAACGATAGCCATGTATCTGCTCTTGGCAGGATTGGTGGGGCGGGCAAGCAACACGATCGTCGTTCAGCAAAATGATCTGCGCGACAAGGTGAGTCAGCTTACCGATTTATTGGCACAGAATAAACTTCTGCACGA
>CAKKQG010000235.1 GCA_919901875.1 Anaerolineales bacterium | reverse complement strand
GGGTCAGCACACTCATTAGGCGGGTACCCCAACAAAGTTAATAACTGTTGCCATTGGTTTTGAATCGTCGCAGTGCGCCATCGGATACGCCAAAAATTTTCCTGAACATCTTTAACTTTTAAAAACTTCCAGATGTCCTCAAACTCCGCGTCGTTCAAGATGTAGCTCATATACGTGATGCGTGTATATAAGTTGTCGCTCTTAAGAGCTTCACGCACATCATCTTCCGTCACATCTTGATCCCACCAGATGAAGTATGGTTTATTCGTTTTGCTAATCATGTTCTGCATACTTCACTCTTTCAAAAGTCTCTCAAGCTCATTAAGGACTGACACGGCGTCCCCACATTTGCAAAGCCCATTGCCACAATTCTTTTGACTCTTTGGGCCACAACATCCGCTTCACTAAATCCCAATTGGAAACAATGTCATCCAATCGGATGTATTTCCACACATCATCAAAGCGCGCGTTCTGCATGATGTGAGCGATCATCTGAATCTTTTCGAGATCGCCGCGCTTCCCTGCCACGATGGCGCGCACGTCGCTGTCAGAAAGATCAGCGTTCCAAATGAAATAAGGTCGCTGAGATTGCAACATGATCTTATCCCGCCACCGCTTCCTTCTTCGGCGCAGCTTTAGCAGGCGCCGGTTTCGCCGCCGCTTTAGCATCCGTTGCGTGCGAATCAAAATCGGCGCGGAAAATTTTTAAACCCGAAAGCATCGGCGTCACCGCAAACTCGCCAAGCGGGCATAAACACTTGCCCTGAATTTGACTCGCTACGTTGTTGAGCAAATCAATGTCGGCTTTCGTCACTTGATTCTTGCCGACGCGCTCCATGATGTTGAGCATCCAATATGTGCCTTCACGACACGGCGTGCATTTGCCGCACGACTCATGTTTGAAGAATCGACACGTCTTGAGCAACACCCACGACATATCCACCGTCTCATCCATCACGATGATAGATGCCGAACCAAGCGCGGAACCTTTCTTCGCAACCGAGTCGTAATCGAGCGCCATATCCAAGATGTCATCGGATCCAGACAACACCACAGACGACGCGCCCGACAACATCACGGCCTTCACCTTTTTGCCGCTTGGCACGCCGCCACAATGATCGTAAATCAGCTGCCTCAGCGTAAGACCAAAAGCAAATTCGTAATTGCCCGGTTTATTAACATGACCCGAAACGCACATCACTTTCGTCCCCGCGCTGTTAGGAACGCCGATAGACTTATACCACTCGGCGCCTTTCGTGATGATCATCGGTACGTTAGTGAGAGTCTCGGTATTGTTCACCACCGTTGGCATCTCATACAAACCTTTGTCGGCGGGGAATGGCGGCTTCAGTCGTGGCTGTCCGAGTTTACCCTCAAGCGATTCCAACAACGCGCTCTCTTCACCACAGATGTATGCGCCTGCGCCGAGATGAGTGAAAACGTCGAGCGAATAATTTGTGCCGAAAAGATTCTTCCCAAGAAAACCTTGGGCGCGTAATTCGGCGATGCACTCGTCCTGAAATTTTGCGACTTGCCAAAACTCGCCGCGCAAATAGTTGTAAGCCACATTGGCTTTGGCGGCATACGCGGCGATCATGATCCCTTCCAAAAGTTGAAACGGATTCTTCTCCATGATCTCCCGATCTTTAAATGTGCCGGGTTCCGATTCATCGGAATTGCACACAACGTAATACGTCGGGCGATTCTTGGTGAGGAATGACCACTTCGTTCCTGTCGGAAAGCCCGCGCCGCCTCTGCCGCGCAAGCCCGAATCCTGAACGACCTTGATCACCTCTTCCGGCTTCATGGTCGTGACCACTTTCTTAAACGCCTCGAAGCCACCATTCTTAATATAAACGTCTAACTTGTGCAGATCGGGAATATCACGATGACGCAAAACAATGTGTTCCATAATCTCTATTTCTTTCCCAACTCTTCCATCACCTTCGCCGCCGACTCTACCGTTTGGTTCTCGTAATACTTAATGCCTTCTTTGTTCTGCACTTGGAACATCGGCGCTTTGTCGCAGGCAGCAAGACACATCACACCTTCGATAGTGAACTTGCCATCCTTCGTGGTGTCACCTAACTTCACGCCAAACTTGGCGCACAAGTCTTCGGCAAATTTATCCGCGCCGCGCAAGGCGCACGGTAAGTCGGTGCAAACTTGAATGTGATGCTCACCCGCTTTGTGATCGTAATAGAGCGAGTAGAAGCCGACAATCGAAGCGACTTGTGTCGGTTCGATTTCTAAAATATCCGCGACTTCCTGCATTGCCTCTTTGGTGACGTAGCCGTATTCGGATTGGGCGATGTAGAGAAGCTGCATCACCGCAGATCGTTTTTGATCGGCGGGATATTTGGCGAGAGTCGATTCAATTTGAGAGCGGTATTTTTCGGCAAGCATAAGTTAAGCGTATCCAAGTAAACAAAGGAAACACGTAGTCACGTAAACACGTAGACAAGTAAATAAGTTTCCCTGTCTACCTGTTCCCTGTCTACCTGTCTACCTGTTTACCTATCTATGTCTCCTAATACAATATCCACACTTCCAATAATCGCTACCAGATCAGCGACAAGGTGATTCTCGCTCATGTAATTGAGCGGTTGAAGATTAGCAAACGACGGTTGGCGAAAGTGAACGCGAGCGGGCTTCGGTGTGCCATCGCTAACTAGATACACACCCAACTCGCCGCGCGGCGATTCGGTGGCGGCATACACTTCGCCTTTGGGCGGGGTGAATCCTTCAGTCCAAAGTTTGAAGTGATGGATCAAGGCTTCCATGCTGGTACCCAGTTCGGATCGAGGAGGCGGCGCCACCTTACGATCATTGGTGATAAACGGACCTTTGGTCGTCTTCAGTTTATCCAACGCTTGGCGGCAGATCTTCAATGATTCGCGGAACTCGCGCATGCGGCAACGATAACGCGCATAGACGTCACCGCCCGTTTCAAGCGGCACGTCAAATTCGTATTGTTCGTAACCGGAATACGGCATCGCCTTACGCACGTCAAAGTTCACTCCCGAACCGCGCAGTGAGGGTCCGGCAAGATTCCATTTGACAGCATCTTCGGCGCTGATGTAACCAACGCCCTGCGTACGTTGTTTGAAGATAGGATTGTTGGTAAGCAATCGCTCGTAGTCGTCGAGTTTAGCAGGCAGGTAGTTGATAAAATTTTCTACTACTTCAGTGAAGCCTGCCGGAACATCGCGCCACACGCCGCCGGGTCGAATGTAGGTGGTCATCATGCGCTGACCCGACACCATCTCGAAAATATCCATGATGTAATCGCGCTCGCGGAAGCAGTAGAGCAACATGCTCATCGCGGCGAGATCAATGGAGTGTGTGCCGAGCCAAACTAAATGCGAGGCGATGCGTTGCAATTCGGCCATCAACACGCGCAGCACATTCGCCCGTTCGGGAACTTTTGTCTCCATCAATTTTTCGATGGCGAGACAGTAGACGAGATTGTTGCCGATGTTGTTGAGGTAGTCGAGTCGATCCGTCATCACCAATGCTTTGATGTAGGTCTTCGACTCCATGTTCTTTTCAATACCGGTATGCAAAAAGCCAATGTCAGGGATGGCGCGAATAACGGTCTCGCCGTCGAGCTCGACGATGAGTCGCAACACGCCGTGTGTGCTGGGATGTTGCGGTCCCATATTCAACACCATCGTCTCACCGCTTAACGCGCGCGCGGTGAAAAGGTGTCTGAGTTCTTCGAGGACGGGTTCTGAAAGATCAGGCATACATTATTCTTTCGCGTACGGTTTCTTCGCGTCAATCTCGCGCCAGTTAAATGAGAACTGCACTTCTTCGTAGCCGAGCGGATAATCTTTGCGATGCGGGTGCCCTTCCCAATCGGCGGGCATGAGCAAGCGGCGCAGGTCGGGATGTCCGGCAAATTTAATTCCCATCATGTCCCACGCTTCGCGCTCATACCAATCCGCATTAATGTAAACGTTGGTCACGGTAGGCACTTCAGGGTCTTCTTCAGGGACAAGAACTTTGAGTCGCAGCCGAGCCATTTTGCTCATCGAGAAAAGAATATAGGAAACGCCAAAGCGCGGCTCTTCAGGAGAATAATCCACGGCGGCGAGATCGGTGAGGACGTTGTAATCGAGCGCGGCGTCATCACGAAGGAAGCGGCATACCTCAGCGATAGCCGCCTTCGCCACATTCACCGTTGTCTCACCCCGAAACTCACTCACCTCTTGCACCGTCTCCGGAAATTTTTCTTTGAGTGCGGCAACTGTTTTTTTAACGTGTTCTGGATTCAGCATGTGCCTACTTCCACTTTGTGACTACACCCAGTCGTCATTGCGAGGAGCGTTCTTTGCGACGAAGCAATCTCCAATGCGAGACCGAGATTGCTTCGCAAAGTGCGCTCGCAATGACGAAGTGGCTGAGTAGTTATTTCCATTTTGTAATTTTTTCTTGGCGGACTTTTTCGTGCAATTTCATAATGCCGTAGATCAAATTCTCCGGGCGCGGTGGGCAGCCCGAGATATACACATCTACCGGCACAATCTCATCCACACCTTGCACGATGGCGTAATTGTTGAAGATGCCGCCGCTGGAGGCGCAGTCGCCCATAGCGACGACCCATTTAGGATCGGGCATTTGGTCGTAGAGGCGGCGCAACACCGGAGCCATCTTGCGCGTCACGCGTCCGGCGACGATCATCAGATCGCTTTGACGTGGTGAGGCGCGCATCAACTCCATACCGAATCGACTCACGTCATAGTTCGACGATTGCGCGGCGATCATTTCCATCGCGCAGCAGGCAAGACCGAAGAGCATGGGCCACATCGCATTAGTGCGACCCCAGTTCACGGCTTGCTCTAATGTCATTGTGATGACCCCCATGTTGCCAAGTTTTTGTTCAAGACCCATAGTTCACCTATGTAGGCAAGATGCCATCTTGCCCTACTCCCATTCTAAAGCATCCTTCTTCCAAGCATAAATGTAACCAACGAGCAGGATCACCATGAAGATAAACATCTCGAGCAAAATGAACAACCCCTGCCCGTTCTTGATGAACGTAGAAAAGACCACTGCCCACGGCAAGAAGAAAACAACTTCGATATCAAACAAGATGAAGAGAACCGCGATGAGGTAGAAGCGCACCGGCATACGGCGCACAGCCGAGCCGATGGGGTTCATGCCCGATTCGTAAGGCATGAGTTTAGTTTTAGTGTCGCGTCGAGGTCCTATGAGGTGAGTGAGGATAACAATGAGACATGCAAGACCAGTTGATAGAACAAGTAAGATAAGGATGGGGAGGTAATCTCTGAGTAGCTGATCAAGTGTCATATTATGTTTTCTCGGAGAGGAAAGTGTGTAAATCTTATCACAAGCGTTCAAAGAGTGTCAATCAAAAAGTCATGAGATTGAAAATCAAATGTCATAGAAGATTAAGCCGAATGACTTAAGCCAACCCCGAAGACCTCCGAGTTCTTAAAGAACTCGGAGGTCTCTTCGGGTTTAGCTCAAGGCGGTGAGAACCACAACTTCGCCAATCGTTTCGCTTCGGAGAGGAAGAATGATTTGACTTCGTCCCATGAAATTTGTTGAAGAGTCTCGACAGGGTCATGAGTGTCGGCGTAACGAAAATCGTTTAGGCGAGGCATGACCATCATCGTAAAATCACGAGTGTGAGGGTATTTCTTTTGAGTACGTTCAAACACCTCTTCAAGCGGAATTTTTTGGGCGAGAAAATACACGTCGTAAAAATCTCGTCGCGCGCCGCGCCCGGCAATCGCATCCAACTTCATCGCGCCAATGTCTAATAGGCTGGCGATACGAATGTTGACTGCTTCATCACATGGCTCTAACAATTCGTATCCATATGAATAAAACCCAACATCACGCCCCAAGATGTTTGTGGTTAAGTCGCCGGGCGCATTCGTGATAAGGCGCTGATCAGGAAAAGTGTCACGCAGGTGCTTCAAAATTTCTTTTCGCGTATCGTCCCCAACTTCATCAATCTCGGAAAAGAAATCGAGATCGCGCGAAATACGATGCCCCAATCTGAGCGCCAAGGCTGTGCCGCCGCCAAGATAGAAACGACGACAAAATGAAAATGCGCCAACGGTTTCTAACAGTTGGCGCGTTTCGGGTAGGAGAGCTTCCCAATGTGGCGACTCTAATGGTGAGGCCATATCCGTTGATAATCAGATTTGCGATACTCAACAATCTCAAAGACATTCAGCCAGTAAAAAAATCTATAGCGAGGAATGAGCTGCCATCCTGCATCCCGCACTACTTCCGCCATCTGCTCACGGGTGTAACGCCGAAACAGCCAACGCAGTTCACGCCGACTCCCCCATGAGAGCGTACGCTCGATCACAGTGAACGTAGCAGTTTCAGGATCGATCTTTTCTAAATCGTATTCTTGAAAAAAAGGGCGCAGACTCACAGGGATGCCGAGGGGAGTCATCTCCATGTTTTCATCAAGTCCAACATTAGGGGTCGTCATAGTAAAGCACAGACTTCCGAAGTCGCACAAACCGCGAAAACTTCGGCAGTCTATTTATCCAAGATAATCCCTCAACTGCCTGCTCCGTGTCGGATGCCGCAACTTCCTCAGCGCCTTCGCTTCAATCTGGCGGATGCGCTCACGAGTCACTTTGAAGTGTTGACCCACCTCTTCAAGCGTATGGTCGAGTCCGTCTAACAAGCCGAAACGCATTTGCAGAACTTCGCGCTCACGGTCGGTCAAGATCGAGAGAGCGTTTTGCACTTGCTCTTTGAGTAATTGGCGCGAGGCGGCATCCGCTGGGGCTGGCACAGTTTCATCCTCGATGAAGTCGCCTAGCAGACTCGATTCTTCCGCGCCGACCGGCATCTCCAACGACATCGGCTCTTGCGAGAGGCGCATAATCTTTCGCACCTTCGCCGCCGCCCGCCGCAGTTTGCGATCCAATTCCAGATCAAGCCGCTCACCCTCTAATTTCGTTTCGCGTATGGCTTTCACTTCTTCGGGCAATAGAAGATCAAGCTCAAGCGCGACTTCTTCGGCAGTGGCATCACGCCCAAGTTCTTGAGTCAGTTGGCGTTGAATCTTGGTGAGGCGGTTGATCGTCTCGACCATATGCACCGGGATGCGGATGGTGCGGGCTTGATCGGCAATGGCGCGGCTGATCGCCTGACGAATCCACCACGTAGCGTAGGTGCTGAACTTAAAACCTTTGGTCGGATCAAATTTTTCAACGGCGCGCAATAAACCGATGTTGCCCTCTTGAATGAGATCGAGGAACGAAATGCCGCGCCCGATATATCGTTTAGCAACGCTCACGACCAATCGCAAATTGGATCGCACTAAAGCATTCGTCGCCTCACCGGCGCGCTGGTGGATATAAGCAAAATCAGTTTCAACTTCCAATTCGTGCGGCAGCCAGCCCTTGATCTTTTTGACTTCAGGCAATGTGACAGTTTTTGCCCTGCCCTTCGTCTTCGTCGCCGCTTCGAGTTTGTTGAGAGTTTTTTCGGGCAGTAGATACAACAGGAGAAAGACTTCAAAGCCGTGTTCTGCCACGCGCGTCCACGCCATGTTGCGCCCCCACTCGCCGTTGTCGAGCCACAAGCGCAATGTAGATTTTTGCTCGCCCTGCCATGCTTGACGCAACTGCCGCGCCTCAGCCACCAACGGCGAGAACGAGACAAACGGCTTTTTCAATTTCTTCGTATCGGCGAGCAAACGCTCCCACCCTTCAACAAGATTCACCCAAGCCTCTAACAAGGCGTTAATCCCAACGGGATTATGTTTCGCTGTGTCCTGACCTTTTTCGATTTGTGTTTTGCGAAGGGCAAGCAAACGATGCGCGGCACTAATTTGAGTTGAAAGCCAAATCTCTTGAGTCGGCGTGAGCAACGGAACTTGACCGATCTCTTTGAGATATTGCCGCACCGGGTCTTCGGAGAGTTCAATGCCGGCCAGCATGTTGCGTTCATCGCGCCAACTCTCGTCGTCGGCGATCTCCTCAAGTTCAGATTCGGGCGGCTCATCATCGTCACTATCGAGATCGTCTTCGGTCAGTTCAAGTTCAACATCGCCTTCAACTTCGGGTTCGGGTTCGAGTTCGTCGTCACGTTCTTCAACGTCCGCCTCGCGCGCCGACGACCCGTTATCGGACTCGAGCAACGTTGAAGCGACCCCGCGATGAACCGAATCGTCGAGATCGATCTGCTCAACCTTGCGCTGCCCTTTCTTTTTCTTCGGCGTCGCAGGAGGAGGCAATGACTTTTTTAGTTTCTTGGACTTCGGCGTTTTCTTAATGGCTTTCTTCATCCGCTTTGAGATCCACCACGCGCTCCATGCGCTTTGTATATCGCTTGCGCGCTTGAGTCAATTTTTGTTTTGCCTGCACCAGTGCGTGTACCTGCATATTATAAACGTTCCCCATCTCTTCGTCGGCATCTTCTTGCAAGAAGCGCATTTCGTTCAGCGCCGCATCCACGTTGCGATCACGCAAACGGATCACCGCAAATAAAATATCTTCAATGCG
>CAKKQG010000234.1 GCA_919901875.1 Anaerolineales bacterium | reverse complement strand
CGGAGAATCTCGGCGCGAACTCATTTCAGTATTGGCGCTACATCGCCATGCCCATACTGTTGCCGTCACTGCTAGGTTCCATGATTCTTTTATTTGGCAACTCCTTCGGCGCGTATGCCACCGCCTACGCCCTCACCAGTGGCGGCGCTATCAACTTGGTCACTAACGTCATCGGCGCGCAGATCAGCGGCGATGTATTAAACAATCAAGGGTTAGGGTATGCCTTGGCGCTTGGCATGGTCGTCATCATGTCACTCTCGCTCATTGGCTATTCGTGGTTACAACGCCAAACAGAGAGGTGGATACGATGAAGCGTGGATCGATCTGGGCCTGGTCATGGATCGTATTGGGCGCGCTCTATTTCTTTCTGCCCCTCTACGCCACTTTTGATTTTTCATTGCGACTCAAGCGCGGCGTGTTGAGCTTTGCCGCCTACGAAAATGTCTTCAACGACACGCGCTTCATCGAGAGCTTCACCTTCTCATTGCAAATGGCGCTGTGGACGATCTTGGTCAGTTTGATTCTGATCGTGCCAACGGCTTATTGGGTCCATCTCCGTTTGCCTAAAATGCGCCCCTTTGTCGAATTGATAACGTTGATGCCGTTTGTCATCCCGGCCGTGGTGCTCACCTTTGGTTTTATTCAAGTGTATGCAAAATCTACTACACTCTTTGGCATCGCCTTTCCGTCTATCCTCTCGCTCGATTTCTTTACGCTCCCCGGTTTGATGCAACTGCGCGATTTTGTCTCAAGTCGAACCCCCATCACACTCGCCTTCCCAATAATCTTAATCGCCGGTTACACCGTCTTGTCATTCCCCTACATGTATCGCGCGGTGGATACCGGCTTGCGCGCTATGGACGTCCGCACGTTAACCGAAGCCGCCGAAAGCTTAGGCGCGAACATGCCCAAGATTTTGTGGTACGTCATCTTTCCGAACCTGCGCGCGGCATTGTTAAGTGGCGCGTTTCTCACCATCGCCATTGTGGTCGGCGAATTTACCCTCGCCTCATTACTTGTTTGGCCCGCCTTCGGTCCTTATATTCAACTCATCGGCGCCAACCGCGCCTACGAACCCGCCGCACTTTCTGTCATCAGCTTTGGACTTACTTGGGCAACACTCGGACTCTTGCAACTCTTCACACGCGGACAACAAGGACAGATCGCTGGCGCGCGATAAAGGTCATTATGGCATTTCTCGAACTCACTCAGGTCAACAAACTTTTTACGCAAGGGCATTACGCCGTTGATAACTTCAACTTGCAAGTCGAACGCGGCGAGTTCATTTCATTTTTGGGACCGAGTGGCTGCGGCAAAACTACTACGCTCCGCATGATCGCCGGATTCGAATTGCCGACATCAGGCTCCATTAAGATCAAAGATATTGATCTTACCAACAAGCCGCCGAACCAACGCCAGATCGGCATGGTGTTTCAGAGTTACGCCCTCTTTCCCAACATGA
>CAKKQG010000233.1 GCA_919901875.1 Anaerolineales bacterium | reverse complement strand
TCGGCTGTTAAGCGCGGTTGGGAGTGCGTGGGCATCCGCGAGGGCTACAACGGGATCATGTTCCCCGAAAATTATCCCGATGGCGATGGCATCATCGCGCTTAATCACGATGCGGTGCGCGGCATCACGCATTTGGGCGGGACGATTCTCGGCACGACGAATCGCGGCAATCCATTTAGCTTCCCGTTCAAAGATAAAGATGGCACGGTGCGCGAAATAGATCGATCCGATGAGGTGATCGATCTGTTTGGCAAACATGGCATTGACGCCTTGATCAGCATCGGCGGCGACGGCTCGATGACGATTGCTAACGGACTCGCGCAAAAAGGTTTGCGCGTGATCGGCGTTCCCAAAACGATTGACAACGATCTCGACGGCACGGTGATCACCTTTGGTTTTGACACCGCCGTGTCCTTCGCCACCGAATGTTTAGACCGTTTGCATTCCACTGCCGCCTCACATCGGCGCGTGCTGGTGGTTGAGGTAATGGGACGCTACGCCGGATGGATCGCTTTAGAGTCGGGCATAAGTGGCAATGCGGATGTCATCTTGATTCCTGAAATTCCTTATGACATGAACAAGGTGGTGGAGAAAATTAAACAATGCGAAGCCGATGGACAGAAATATGTGATTGTGATGGCGGCAGAAGGTGCAAAGCCCAAAGGCGGCAAGATCTCAACGGTGGCAGAGAAAGAGGCGGGGCGAGCGGAACGACTCGGCGGCATCGCCGAAAAACTATCTGCTGAAATTCAAACGCTGACCGGCAGGGAATCGCGCGCGGTTGTGCTGGGTCATCTTTTGCGTGGCGGGTCGCCGACCACGTTTGATCGTTTGCTGTCTATGCGCTTCGGCGCGGCGGCAGTGCGCGCTATTGAAGAAGGTCAAAGCGGTGTCATGGTCGCGCTCGATCCGCCGACCGTGCGATACGTGCCGCTCGAAGAGGCGACGCGCCGCATGAAAGTTGTGCCGCTCGATTGCGACATCATGATGACCGCCAGAGATTTGGGGATTTGTTTTGGAGATTGATTATGTAGGGGCGCAGCATGCTGCGCCCCTACTGCGCCCTTACGGTTTGATCACCGTCGTTGCCAAAATATCTTTGAGATAATCTTTGCTGGTCAGCACGCGAATGTGGTTCGCCTGCACATCGGCGTTGCGGATCGTTTTTGGCAAACGCACGATGATCGCCGAGCGCCCCATCGTCGGCGCAAGCTGATCGGCTGAGGGCAGAACCAGACAGGCATCAAGCCCGTTCTGTTTAAAATACTTTATATCAGGGTTGCGTCCATACACATCGCCAAATGGATTGGCTTCAGCGGCGCACACGCCCGCCAGACTCACGCCCTCCACCACAAAGCCCGTCACTTCCAAAAATCCATCTTCGCCCGTGTAACGATCTGCGTTTTCGATCATGGGCCCATAACGCCAATTCTTTGGATATTGAATCGTGATCCCCAACGAAGGGTTGAGATACGTGATCCAATCGGGGCGCGGTGTGGGAGACGGTTGAGGTGTTGGAGTGAGGATCGCAGTTGGAGTTGAGGTTGGCGTCGAGAGAGCGCAACTGCTGATGAAGATTAAAGATAAAAGATTGAAAAGACACGTTTTCATTTTTGGTATTCTTTCACTATAGGCATGGAGACAATTTTACTTTAATATGGTGGCAGAGACGCGATGGATCGCGTCTCTGCAATTAAATAAGGAGACTTTCATGAAACGCCTGCTTCACCTTCTCTCTCTCATCACAGTGTTGATCAGCGCCTGTTCGCAGATTCCATCCTCGGTGACGATCAATTTGGGATCGCCGACGAACACTGCCGCGCTCGCGCCGACCCTTGCGCCGACTCAGGTTGCGCCGCCGACTGCCGCGCCACTTAAACCAACGGTTGCACCGCCAACGGCGACAGCCCCCAGTGCGGTGCCCACAACCAAATCATCCACGCAAGATTACATCACATTCTCGATCAACACTCAAGAGTTTGTGTATACCGCGCAAAGTATCGCTCTGTTGAATCGAATCGTTGACTTGCACGAAAAATATCAAGTGCCGGTGGATATTTTTTTGGCGACAGAGATGACCGACATTTACGAGGCGCAAGCGCCCGATCTGTTGAAACGACTCAAAACATCGCCGATGGTTTCGATCTCGTATCACACTCGCCCGCCGAAACCGTATCACAACGAGTTCGATTGGTTGGGTCTCGACAAGATGTCGGCGAAGCAGCAGTACGACACGATTATGAATTACGAAACACACGGGTTGGATATGGTGACGGGTCAGCCGACAACGGCGAATGGCGGATACAAAAAATTAAAAGAGACTATGGGCTACGCGCCTTACATCGCCAGCGCCTTGAGCGATAAAGATGTGGCGAACTCGGTCTATAGCGTGTTTAAAGATTTAGGCGCGGTGTTCACCATTGTGCATGGACGCACGGTGAATGTGGGCGATACGCAAAGTGGTTTGTATCTTAAACCCGAACACGTTGACCTGCGACTCTTTGAACACGTTGGCAAAAATGTGGATGGGGTGCTCGCCAGCGCAATTGACGAAGCTCACAAAGCCAAGAATGCCAAAGCCCCGTACTTTGTGGGCGTGAAGATGCACGACAACGATTTCATTGCCGAGAAGTCAGCCTGGCTTACTATTTATGGGGCAAGACCGCGCAAGCCGCCGTATAACACCAGCCTCAAAGCCAATTTGCTCTCGGCAGAAAAACAAAGTGCCATGTGGACTCTCTATGAGTCAACCGTGATCGCCGTGGCTGCCTTGCGTAATCAGGGCAAGGTAAGTGCGGTGAATGCCCCGACGATGGTTGCCATGGTCAAGAAATGAACAAGGAGAAAATATGAAACGCTCATTACGATTAATTTTTGCGATCACAATTTTGTTGACGGCTTGCTCACAACTGCCATCGTCCATCACGATCAATTTGGGATCGCCGACGAACACTGCCGCACCCGCGCCGACTCAGGTTGCGCCGCCGACTCAAGCGCAACCGATCCCCACTGTTGCGCCGCCAACGGCTGCGCCACTTAAACCAACGGTTGCGCCCACAGTGGCGGCAACACTCACGTCAGCGCCCAAATCGAATCAGCCGATGGTGTATATCTCCGGCACGACGCACATCGAAACGAATCGCCAATCGTGGCCCAACCCCGATGCCTTCATCATCTTTTTGCGGCAAGTGACGACGGCTGGCATGAAGTGGTCTGTTGGCGCGGACATTGGCTGGCTCGAAGGTGAAGCCCGCGCGGGTGAGATCATCAAGACGACTGAGGCGATGGGCGTGGAGTGGGACATTCACGCGCACAAGATTGAAGACCGTGCCAAGAACGTGGTGAAAATTAAAAACTTGGGCGGCAAACCCAATACGGTGATCTCTGGTTTGGTGTTAACCGAATTAGATCAGATGCGCTCGCCGTTTAAACTTTCGGACGGTGGGACATGGTTCGGCGATATTTTATGGGGTTACACCATACGCTCCGATCATTCAGACGGGTCGGAAGATACTTCGACGGGTTTGTGGAAACCGAAGAACTCCAAAGAATTTTATACGCACGATCCTAACGGCAGCATCATCATGGTCGGTGGCGGCACGCGCGATTTGAAGGGCGCGGAGACTCTGGCAAAATCGAATCCTAAATTTGCGGTGACAAGCGCGACGATCATGGTGAACCCCGTCAAGTTGGTGGTGATTAACATGGACGCGAAAGGCGGCTTAGGCACGGATGGGGTCAACGAAATTAAATCGTTTGCCGAGCGCATGTCCAAACTCTCTAACGTGCGCCTGACGACGATCTCGCAAACGGCAAAGGCGTGGGTGGAGGCGGGGAGTGTGGTGAGTGGGAGTCAGATGAAGTAAATAAATCACACAATCAACATCGCGTCGCCGAAAGAATAGAAACGATATTTTTCTTTGATCGCCTCTTGATACGCTTTCAACACATTCTCTCGACCGCCGAAAGCGCAGGTCATCATCAGCGTCGTTGCCCTAGGCAAGTGAAAGTTCGTCAGCATGACATTCACAATCTGAAAATCGAATCCGGGTGTGATGAAGATGTTCGTATCGCCGAGCATCGGCTGCACCGCTCCATCCAAACGCCCAAAATGAGACGGATGCAGTGGACGGGTATAGCCGGTTTCCTTTTCTCTGCCTTTGTCAGCCGTTGAATATCGCGCGGCTGTTTCCAGCACGCGCACACTCGTCGTGCCAACTGCTACCACTCGCCCGCC
>CAKKQG010000232.1 GCA_919901875.1 Anaerolineales bacterium | reverse complement strand
ATTGACGATCTGCATTGGGCAGATCAATCTACGCTGGCGCTCATCGGCTACCTCGCGCGGCAAACGTCAGCCCCCATCAGGTTGATCGCCGCCACGCGCGCGGCGGCGCCACGTTCCGCGCTCGGGGTTTTGATCCAAAGTCTCACCCGCGAAAACCGCCTCATCCGAATCGCACCGGCGCGTCTTTCATCCGATAACGTTGTCAACATCGCCCGCCACTTGAGTCCGCAGTTTGCGCATCCACTCGCCGCGTGGCTGACGCGCCTCTCCGAAGGCAACCCTTACGTGCTTGCCGAACTGGTGCGTGAAGCGCGTGAACAAAAAATTTTGCAGTTCAACGGCGTGCTGAATCTGGATGCGCTCTCACAAAATCTTGTCCCGCAATCGATCTATGATCTGATCGCTGCGCGACTGGTGCGATTAAGTGACTCGGCGCGGCGCGTGATGGATGCTGCAGTCGCCGTGGGACGCGAGTTCGACTTTGAGATCGTGGCGCGTGCCGCCGCCCTCTCCGAGACGGCCGCTCTCGACGCCCTCGACGAATTGCGCGCCGCCACCTTTGTTCGTCCGCGTGCCGATGACTCGACGGGGCGACTCTATATTTTTGATCACACGCTCTCGATGGAAGTTGCCTATCGTGAAGTCGGCGAGATGCGTCATCGGCTGCTGCATCGCCGCGTGGCCGAATCGCTCGAAGCGATTCACGGAGATCGAATCGATTCGTTTGCCGGACTCATCGCTTCACATTTCACCGAAGGCAATGCGCCGCATCGCGCCGCGCTCTATGCTCTGCGCGCCGCGCAGCACGCCGCCTCACTCGCTGCGTGGAAGGAAGCGATCACGTTTTACGAACAAGCGCTGGCGACGATTGATGATAAACGCAAGCAGATCGAAATTTATTTGGGCTTGGGCAACGCGCAGTTCACGGGCGGCAACGCGGCGCAGGCTGTCGAGTCGTTCCGCGCCGCGCTCACGTCGGCGCAAAGTTTGAACGACGCCGCGC
>CAKKQG010000231.1:14278-15881 GCA_919901875.1 Anaerolineales bacterium | reverse complement strand
GTAGTGGCGGCGTAATCTAAGTAAATGGGATTCATGGTTAAGATTCTATCAGACAATGAACAATGAACAATGACAAATGAAGAATGAACAATGAACAATGAACAATGAGACAATGAACAATCAGAAATCAACAATCAGCAATCAGCGATGTATAATCGTTTCATCATAAACAGGAGTGTGAAAGATGGACAACACAATTATTGCGGTGCATGGTCGTGAAGTTTTAGATTCGCGTGGCAACCCCACGGTGGAAGTTGAAGTGCTGCTCGAAGATGGCGCGTTTGGGCGCGCTGCTGTTCCTTCGGGCGCGTCCACCGGCGTGCATGAGGCGTTGGAGATGCGCGACGGCGACAAGAAGCGTTACGTTGGCAAGGGCGTGTTGAAAGCGGTAGAGAATGTGAACACGTTGATCGCTGAAGAGTTGGTCGGGATGGATGCGCTCGATCAACGCGCGATTGATGAAGCGATGATCAAACTCGATGGCACGCCGAATAAATCCAAACTCGGCGCGAACGCGATTCTGGGGACGAGCCTCGCCACTGCGAAAGCCGCCTCTGATTCTGTTGATTTACCTTTATACCGTTATTTGGGCGGCACTCACGCCCACGTTCTTCCTGTTCCTATGTTGAACATTTTAAATGGCGGCGCGCACACGGGTTGGCAGTCAACTGACTTCCAAGAATTTATGGTGATGCCTGTTGGCGCAAAATCTTTTGCCGAAGGTCTGCGTTGGGGCGTGGAGGTGTATCACGCGCTGAAAAAAGTTTTGAAGGATAAGGGCTACACCACTCTCGTCGGCGATGAAGGTGGTTATGCGCCTGCGTTGAAGACGAATGAAGAAGCGATTGAAGTGATTCTCAAAGCAATTGAGGAAGCGGGTTACAAAGCGGGCGAGCAAATTTGCATCGCCCTCGATCCAGCCGCCTCAGAATTTTATGACGGCGAGAGCAAGACCTATAACTTACGCAAGGAAGGCAAAAAACTTTCGGGCGTGGAGATGGTAGCGTTTTGGGAGAATTGGGTTAATAAATACCCGATCATTTCACTTGAAGACGGTCTCGCCGAAGATGATTGGGCAAGTTGGAAGTTGATAACCGATAAACTCGGTAACAAGCTTCAACTGGTGGGCGACGATCTTTTGGTGACCAACCCCGAGCGCGTGAAGCGGGCGATTAAAGAAGGTGTTGCCAATTCGCTGCTGGTCAAAGTGAATCAGATCGGTTCGTTGACCGAGACGATTGAAGCGGTGAACATCTGCCAACGCAACGGTTGGACAGCAGTAACCTCACATCGCTCAGGCGAAACCGAAGATAACACCATTGCCGATCTGTCTGTTGCTTTGAACATGGGTCAAATTAAAACTGGCGCACCGGCACGCTCAGATCGTGTGGCGAAATATAACCAACTGCTGCGCATTGAAGAAGAGTTGGGCGAGAGCGCGGAGTATTTGGGGAGAGGAGCGTTGAAGGCTGGACGTTAGAAGTTGGATGTTGGAAGTTAGAAGCGAGATGGCGTGAGCTGTCTCGCTTTTTTAAACCTCACTTACCTTGCCAATCGTTGATATTTTCCGTAATTGAATCGGCTTGCCCTTTTGTTATACAAT
>CAKKQG010000231.1:12974-14178 GCA_919901875.1 Anaerolineales bacterium | reverse complement strand
CCAAATTCTGGGCGTGAACCCGATCTGTTCTTTGTGTCGCAGGGCAATTCGGGTCAACTCAAAGAAAAATTTTTTGAGGGCGTACCCGACCTTGTTGTTGAGGTGATTTCGGATGATAGCGTAAGCCGTGACCGTGTTGATAAATTTGACGAATATGAAGAAGCAGGCGTGCGCGAATACTGGATCATTGATCCACGCCCCAAACGCCGCCGCGCAGATTTTTACCAGTTGGGCGCGGATGGAAAATATCGCCCCGTGCCGACAGGCGACAATGGCATCTATCGCTCGATGGTGTTGAAAGATTTTTGGTTGAACGTGAATTGGCTCTGGCAAGACCCGCTGCCGAAGGTGATGCAAGCGTTGAGTGAGATTGAGAAGAAGTGAAGATCGAAAAAATTAAGGATTGAAGCGAGATGGCATGAGCTGTCTCGCTTTTTATTTCGTGCGGGTTGGCTTTCTAATCCGCATTCACCGTTTTCAAAACATGGGGCTTGGTTCTGTTGCGGCGGCTTCCACTTCTGTATCAAGCAATAAGCGAGAATCAAGTGAGTTAGCGGATTAGAATTTTAAGTTTATAAACGTTCTTGCCACCCCCCGATCATTTTGATACTCTCTAACGTGTTTATTAAAAAAGAAGTCCGAGTTCTCTAAAAAGACTCGGACTTCTTTTACTGCTCACTGCTCATTGCTCATTGCTCACTGCTCCTCTTCCACCTCCATCTTCCCCTCTTTACCCGGCGCGGTGGTGCCGCATGAAGCGCACACATTCCAATTCAATTCGAGCAATGCGCCGCACTGTTTGCAAACTTTTTTCAACGCCGTTTGGCAATGTGGGCAGATTCGCCATTCGGCTTTGGTGGCGCGGCTGCAACCGGGACACACCAAACGTTCTTCAATTTGTTGTAGCAATGCTTCTTCTTCAAGTGACTGTTCGTAAGATTGAGCAATGGTTTGCGACGGGCGCAAAATTAAATAGATGATGAAGCCCGGGATGTTAAGCACCGCCACCACCAGCGCCGCCATCACCTGCGCCAACGGATCGCGCGAGCGTGAGCGCATATCGCGGAACGTCCAGATGGTCAGCGCCAACCACAGCGCGGCGATGAACGCCCCGAGTAGCGCGATGCCGACTCTTACGTAGAATAGGACAGAGGAAAGATCGAAGGGCATAATGGGGAAAGGAAAAAAAGGGAAATAAGGGAAA
>CAKKQG010000231.1:7547-12874 GCA_919901875.1 Anaerolineales bacterium | reverse complement strand
GGAAATAAGGGAAAAGGGAACTAAAGGAAATAAGGGAAAAGGGAACTAACGGAAATAGAGTTGCAAGATCAACGCCACTGATTACTGCCCACTGATTACTGTTTACTGACTTCTGCGATTATAATCTCAAACATGAACGAAGACGAACCGACCTTCACCCCGCGTATCAGCGATATGGCAGATGAAGACAAACCGCGTGAACGTTTGGCGCACGCCGGTGCCGAAGCGTTAAACAACGCCGAGCTGTTGGCGATCATTTTGCGCGTGGGCATCGCAGGTGAGAATGTGATTCGTTTAAGCGAAAAACTGTTGGCGCAGAATGACGGGTTGATCGGCTTGCTCAAAATGTCTTATGCCGATCTATGCAAAGTAAAAGGGATTGGACCGGCAAAGGCGGCGCAACTTAAATCGGCGGTGGAACTGGGGAGGCGGTTGGCAGCCGCCACGCCGAATGAACGTCCCCTCATCACCTCTCCCGCCGACGCGGCGAATCTCTTTATGTATGAGATGCGCGCCCTCGATCAAGAGGAAGTTCGTATCGCGTTGCTCGATGTCCGTAATCGCTTAATCGGCACGCACACGGTGTATCGCGGATCGCTCAACACATCCATGATTCGTGTTGGCGAAATTTTCCGCGAAGCGATTAAACAAAATGCGGCGAGCGTGATCGTGGTGCATAACCATCCGAGCGGCGATCCCTCGCCATCGCCCGACGATGTTGCCGTGACGCGCATGATGTGTGAAGCCGGTAAACTGCTCGACGTGTCTGTCCACGATCACATCATCATCGGGCAGAATCGTTTTATCTCGCTCAAAGAACGCGGGTTAGGTTTTGCCTAAACCCTTCGGGTCTTAAAGACCCGAAGGGTTTGTTCGCCTCACCATGCCTGAACCACGCATCGATCAACTTTTTCTCGTCCCCGGCAGAACCAAAGCTGAAGTGGCGATATGGGGCGCGGCAGTGGCGGAATACGCGGCGATGTTCCCCGGTGTATACATCTCCAACGATCATCGTCTCGCCCTTCAACCGAACTTTGAACGCATCACCATTGTTGAGTCGGATGATTGGCACGAAGAGCTGTGGCTGTTCCTCAGACAGAATCCGCGCCGATTTATTTTAGAGACTCTGGTTGCGCCGACTCCGGAAGTGTTAGCCGAACTTCTTTACGTCCGTGTGTATCACGGCTTGCGCTTCGGATTTCAAACCGAATTCGATTGGAAGCCTTTGTGGAACTACAACATCTGCCTCATCGGTTTGCATGGTCGCTCTGATGGCGAGATGCAAGAAGCGGATATACGACTCGTGCGCGATTCGCGCGTGGAAGCGGTGAAGCTGACTTCACATGCCACGCACGCTTCGGTAAGAACGATGTATCGTTTCAACCCCGGTTTGTTCGTCATGTTGCGCCCGATCATGCGCTTCCACGATGACAACCGTCCGCGCACCATCAGCCCGGCACAATTTGTTGCCGAGACCACGAGCGATCTGCAACGCATGTTTGACGAGAACCCCAACATTCAATATGTCGAAGTACATAACGAACCGAATCTTATGATCGAAGGTTTGGGCGGGAGTTGGAACAATGGCGTTGAGTTTGCCAAATGGTTTAACGAAACGGTGCGCCTGTTTCGCCAGCGTTGGCCTGACAAAAAATATGGCTTCCCCGGACTCTCGCCGGGCCCGGCGATTAGCGGGCTGCGTCAGGAACTTAAACAGTTTTTAGCTCAAGCGGCAGGGGCGGCAACACGCGCCGATTGGATCGGCGTCCACGCCTATTGGACGAGCGAATACGAGATGACCGCGCCCGAAGGCGGATTCATCTGGCGCTTGTATCGTCAATACTTTCACGATAAATTATTATTCATCACCGAGTTTGGCAATCCGGTGCAGCCCAAGAGCATTGTAGCGAATCAATACGCTCGCTATTATGGTATGCTCAGACACGTCGGCGGCTTGGGCGGCGCGTTTGCTTACGTTGTGTCTACATCCAACAGTGAAGAGTCGCCGCGCTGGGGCTGGCGCGATGAGTCCGGAAATGATTTTGGGATTGCGAAAGAAATTGGATTGCGGAAGTTTATAAGATGAAGAGGTAAAAACGTAAACAGGGAAACACGTAAATAGGTAAACAGGCAACGTGCTACCTGTCTACTTGTTTACTTGCCTACCTTTGAGAGGACACTCACATGCCCGATTCTCAAATGATGCTTCTGCCAAAAGAAAATTATTACGAGTGGGTCGCCGCCGCGCGTGACTACGTTTTAAAGTTCGGCTGCAACCTGACGCCCGATCCGCAGAACGCCACTATGGCAAACGTGGTGACGATTGCCAACGCGCCCAACGCTTACGGGCGCGACATCGCGCAGTGGTTTAAAAATAATTTCCCCAACGCTCGGTTGGATGTGATTGATGTTTCCACGCCAAGCGATCTTCAAACCGCGCTCGCCTCACGAATCTCCAACAACGATCCTTATGGTCAACAACAAGCCGTCTTCAAATTAAGATGGCCCACCGACTATCCGAAGATCACCCAAGCCTTCGGCGAGAACCCCGACATTTATCGCCGTTTTGGTTTGCCCGGTCACGAAGGTCTCGACATCCGCGCGCCGATGGGCGCGAATGTGTACGCCTGCGCTGACGGCACGGTCTTCCAAGTCAACGATGGCAACGGCAATCATCCCTACGGCATTCACGTCCGCATTCAACATCGTGACGGCTATCAAACGATCTACGCTCACTTGCAGCAAGCACTCGCCACTGTGAATCAACAAGTGAAAGCGGGCGATAAGATCGGTCTCGCCGATTCAACCGGCAACTCCACCGGCAGCCACTTGCATCTCACCTTGAAGAAACAAGGAGCGACTGCGGCTGGACTCACCAACTATCCGCACGATATTTTGGATCCGTCTCCGTTTATGTTGGATGCTGTCGCGGTGATGCCGCCGCCACCCGCATTCAACTGGTCGTACAACAAATGCCTTGTCGGAGTCAACGGGCGAGCCGACGGTCCCTTAAGCGACGCTGATCTTAATGCGATCTCCACTGCGCGACTCGAAGCAGTTAAATTACTTTCCACTGCGCGCCCGGAAGATGTAGACAAGCTGCGCGCGATTCGCGGCGACATGTTTATCATGGTTCGCCTCTTCGCCGATTTCCGCAACCGCACCGTGCGCTCCGATGAATTTGCTTCGTGGCTTGAAGGCGACATGGCGAACTTTTACAATCGTGGCGTGCGTTATTTTGAATTGCACAACGAACCGAATCTACAGATAGAAGGTTGGAAGTATTCGTGGCAGGACGGGCGCGAGTTTGGCAATTGGTTGCTAGATGTGAAGAATCGACTCAAGGCGAAATTCCCCGAAGCCAAGTTTGGCTACCCCGGGCTTTCGCCGGGCGGCAACATCAGTGGACAGCGCATGGACTCGTGGGCGTTTTTGAGTCAGGGTGATGAGGCGGTGCGCGCTTGTGATTGGCTCGCTTGTCATTGTTATTGGATAGATGATGGCGATCAAGTTGCGGCGACAGGCGGCTTAGTCTACGAAGAATATCGCCGCCGTTATCCCGATAAACTTTTATTCATCACCGAATTCTCAAATCCAACCGATAATGCCAACTGGCGCACGAAGGGTTTGCAATATATCAACTACTACAACCGTTTGCGCAACGTAACCGGCATGGGCGCGGCGTTGTCGTTTGTGGTTTCTGCCTCATCAGGCTTCCCCAACGAATCGTGGCGACTCGAAGATGGAAGCTTGACCGATATACCGAGAGTGGTGGGGGCGAGGGCGTTTTAGAGATTGGAGATTGAAAACGCCAGAGGCGAGAGCTTCTGGCGTTTTTGATTCACAATTATGCCGGAGTGAGTTCGGCATAATTAATGATAGAAACTTCAGCAGAAACTTGACGCGATTGATTCAATAACGCGACCAGATTATCTGTCACTGCACCGATAGTATAGGGCTCGTGACAGTTTTGGCAAATTTCGGCTGGCACACTTTTGATCAGCACGACGCCTGTGGAGAGTAGGAAAGGAATCGTCGCTGTGCCTGACTTGAGTCGTCCGCCGCACAATGGACATCTATTTAGTTTTGCGTGTTCGCCAGTCATCGTTCCACTCCTCTGAATTAGGTTGATACACTGTCACAATTATGAGGCGGTCATTTTGTTCATCAATTGCGATCACAACGTGTAAAGGTTTTTTATCATCAAAGTACGCTAACACTAAACAATCGGGCAGAGGGCGATGCACTTCGGGATAATCTTCGATTACTTCGCACTCTTGTAACGCCGTTTCGACAGGGATACGCGTCCATCCTTCATTTGCCAATTCGGTAGTGCCATGACGCGACCACAATATCTTCGCTCCTTCAGGATCATCTTGGTTCTGGTGCGCTTTCTCGCGTATGAATTCTTGTTTAGTCTTTTCCGCCATCGTGTTGGATTATAACGGCACTTTCGACTTTTTACTTTGTGATTCTTACTACCTCAAACACCGGCGCACCATCCCTCCGACTGATCACCGCAATCTGATCGACTTGTAAGCCCCTCTCTTTCAACACTGAATCAAAAATCTCTCTTCGCGGGAAAATAGTTTCATTACTCCAGTGGAAGACGAAGAGCGCGTTAGGTTTGTCGAGTGCTGCACTCAAGCGGTTTTTAAAATCGTCATCGGCTTTCCACGCATAGCCAAAAATTTCTTGCGGCGCGACTTTGTTTTGGGTTAGCATCTTCACTTGCGGTGCGAAGCCCCAGTCCATTGCGTAGATCGGTTTGTCTTTTTGAGTCTGCAAATAATCAGTGAGGCGATAGACGGCATCGGTGTGCGGACCCAAGCCGCCGCTTTTGTTGAGGGCGAGATGATAGTCTTTCACCACGTTAAGATCGCTAACCCACAACCAACCCAAACAAAAAGCGAGAATGATCATCGCATCGGTGATCAAACCAATGCCGCCCATATAGCGTCCGCGCGTGAAAAAGTTTCCGATGGGGTTGGTGAGACGGGTGGTGAGCATCGGTTCGTAAAACGGATCGAAGATGATCTCACTGGCGGCGGCGACGATCATCGGTAAGAGCGGCATGAAGATGGCGTGATGGGTGGGGAAGATTCCCGAAACGGTGAACGCCGATTGCACAATGCCGAAGTTGAGAAGGAGTAACAAGGCGAATGGTAGTTGCGAATTTTGTCGGCGCAGGAGAAAACGTAACACAATGGCGAGCGTCGCCACACGCGAGGCGATGTCCCAACCGGGGTTGCCAAACGATCCGCCGAGATACCATAGGTGCTCCCGTCCGCCGATCACCGCTTGATATTGATCGATCCGCCCGCGCA
>CAKKQG010000231.1:0-7447 GCA_919901875.1 Anaerolineales bacterium | reverse complement strand
AATAAAAGTTTGGCGTACAGCCCTAAGCCGCAAAAGAGACCGATGAGGAACGCCCATTTAAGTTGACGATATTTAAACCATTTGAGGCAAGACCACAATAGCGCAATCGTAAATGTGCTAGTGAGTGAGGCGACGAATACGCCTTGTCGTTGCCAAAAAATGAATGAGGGTGTTGAAGCAAGTAGGAGTGAAGCGATGAACGCGGCGCGGGTGTTGAACGCTTCGCGCATGAAGCCGAAGGTGAGGATGATGGTGATCGCGCCGACGATGACGGTGTAAAGACGTAAAGCGATCACGGTGGAACCCATCGTGGCGAAAAATGGTAGGGCGAGGTAAACGTTGAAGGCACCGATGTAATCTTGCACCATCCACGGAAAGATTCGCCCGCCGATATTTAAACCCGCGTCACGAAACGCGCTGATCGTCTGCCCATTGAGAATCTGCATCGCTTGCAGACCGGCTTCGGCAGCTTCGTCGTTGTGCAAACCCGGCAGATCAAGTTGAGGGAGAGCGAGGAGAAAATAAATTGCGAGGGGGAAGGCGATCAGCGTATAGCGTATTGCGTGATGCGTGACCCGAAGGGGTGATGCGTGATGCGTGTTACGAATAGCGGAGAGCGTTCTGCTATCTGCCATTTGCTACCTGCCATTCGCTATCTGCCATTTGCTACCTGCCATCTGCTAATCGCCCGCCAGCAGTTCCACTTCTGAAATCAAGCTTTCAAACGAATGTCCTTCGGCGTAGATCGAGATCGTGTTGATCGCCGCAGGGGTGAAGCCCATACCTTTGAAGAGGGTGATGAGATCGGGCGAGTCGTAGAAGTACCACACGTCTTGCTGAACGCGGATGTGCGACGTGGCAGAGGAAACGCAAGTGACACAGCGCATGGGGTAGGTGTTCGAGGTGTCGGGCAAATAAAAGAATCCCTGCACCCACTCGCGGCGGTTGCCTGCCGGGTCGGTGTATTCGATCTTCGCCATCATCGGACATTCCGAACCATACTGCCCGCAACTCAACACGTTTTGTTTAACCACGCGCAGAGCAAAATGCAAACGCAGCGCGCGATAGTCGCGCACGTCCCGATTTACTTTTTGCTGCACGCCGAGCCGCCCCCAATTGAATCCGGCGCGATAAAACGACACGACGTTGCGTCCATCTTTTGTCGTGCGCTCGATCTTGCCATCCGAGTCGTTGGGGTCAAAACGATCTTTGTAGATCGTCCAATCGGTTGAAAGCGGCGCGGGAAAATCGCCGTTGATTAAAAGATTCCGCTCACCGCTGGCGGCATTTTGAGGCGGCGTCCCGGCGCGCATCACGGTGCGCTGACCGGAATTAAGCGATACGCTGTGTCCACCCGATGTGGCAAGTGCCGATCCTTCTCTCACGGCGACATCCACCGATTGATCGGTCACTTCAATCGAATAACTACCCGGGCGATCCATCTGGATCGTGCTGTTGCCGGCGCGCACAATCAGCGTGATTGATCGTGTGACGCCGCCAGCCAAATTGATTCGGGTGCGGCCTCTCGGCACGTCAACAATCATGCTGTGCGGACTCGGATTCCACATTTCAAATTGCGGCGAGCGCATCTCAACTAATTTGACACGAGTGCTGCCATACACTTGAATGCTGCCGAGCGTTGTCTTTTTGTCTGAGGAGGAGAATGTGATAGACGCTTGTGAGTTGGCGTCGCTGTCAACGCGCGTTGACTCTTCAACGTCATTGATGGCATCTGCCACGCCTTGCAGCGGCAAGCCGGGGCGGGTGACGAACACGGTGCCGGAGATCAACGTGACGGCTACTTCTTGAGTGACGCTGCTTGTGCTGATAAATTGCCAAGTGCCGAGCGGCACGGCGACGACAAGAACGCAGAAGGCGATGAACGCGATGGTCATGATCGTCCATGCCGTGCGTTCGGTGTTTTGACGCATGTGGGGTTAGCGAACCATGAAGGAAGAGAATTCGTTTGTGGCGAGCTGCCAATCTGCCGCGACCTGTTCGATGTGCGCTTGCGGCGGACCGACTCGCAAAAAGTTAAGCAACGACTCCAACGAGTTGTGTGAGCCTTCGGCGATCACTTCAACCGATCCATTGGGCAAGTTACTCACCCAGCCGACGAGTTGAAGTTCATTCGCCGTACGCAGTGTGGTGTCGCGGAAAAACACGCCTTGCACTTTGCCGGAGATGATCGCGTGGAGACGGAGAGGGGATGAGTCGCTCATGACCGGAGATTGGATGTTGGAGATTAGAGATTAGAGATTGGAGATTGGAAGTTTGGGTTTTGAGATTTGGGATTTGGAATTTTTTCTTTTGCTATTCTACCATCTGACCGGCACTTGCTTCACTTTGCCGAACTTGTCTTGGTACTTGATATGTTTGTGTTGTTGACCGAAGAGATACAGATCGCCCGTGACGATTACATCTTGCTTGCAGTATTCGATCACCTGCGGCAGTTGACCTTGCTTGAACCATTTAACCGCTTGGACGCCGTCGGCGCTTTTGCTGTGACCGAGCGTGGCGGCGGCAACCGAATCAAGCGACAAGCGAAACCCCAAGACGCTGTAAATATCCTCAAGTAAATCTACAGTCGGAAGTATAAGTTTCTTGTCGGCGTAGGGGCGAAGCACTTCGTAGTCGAATCGTTTGACGTTGAACCCGACGACGAGCTGCGCCGCTTTAAGATCGGCGATCAACTTGGGCGCGTCGGCTTCGGTGTATTCGTGGAAGGTGTTCGTCATCATATCGTGCGTCACGGCGCACGCCAATTTCATCTGGGCAATATGATCCCATCCGCCGACGTCGTCGGAGAGGAGTTGTGTTTCGAGATCGAAGACAAGAATTGAAGAGGACATATAGACACCTCAAATGATTCGTAGGGGCAGGGCTTGCCCCTGTCCCGATGCGGGTAACCGCAATATGGGCAACCGCAAGGGTTGCCCCTACATTTTTTGTTTCGGCACAAAAATGAACAACGCAAAAATCAATGCGACCGGCACAAAGAGGACAAGCCACGGCGCGGCGCTTCGCAAAAAATCTAACAGTGGATTTGAATTTAACACGTCGCGCTGCCAGTCGGTTTGCAATTCAATAAGACTTACTTTTAGCTCCTGTTGCACGCCGCCTTCGCACGTCGCGCCATCGCGATAGGCGTTCAGCAAACCTTTAATCTTTGCTGCTCCCCCCGGACGATCTAAAATGTAACGGACAAGCGAAGCGCTCTCGGCGTAGGAGAGATGCGCCCGCTCGCTGCCGAATGATCCACACAAGGAGGCAATGGGGATGAGCGAGTTATTTTTCACCGCATCACTCAAGGCGGCGGCGAAGTCCGGGCGCGGCTGCAGTTCGCTGTTGACGGCTAACCCCTCGTCTAACCAAACCGGCATTCGATCATAACCGGCGCGTGTTGCTTGATAGACCATGATGTGCGCTATCTCGTGCGGCACATCGCGCTCCAAATCGGCGCGACCAATGAGATCAGGGGAAGCCGTCACCATGATGACTCCGATCTTGGGATCGGCATGACCACTGACCCAGGTGCGCCCCATGAGCCGTAAGCTCGATTGAAGATCGTTTAAGTTGGCGTAGACATACACATCCACTTTCGGCGGGAGCGGCGCGTTGATGAAACGGCTGGCGCGCTCCAATGACTTGAAGCCGGTGTCGGCGATGTATTGACCAAACGTGAGGTCGCCCGTATACCAGTGAGCAATGATCGCGCCGCGTTCCAGTGTTTGCCATTTGAAACGGTTGTCGTCGTAAGTATATTTTTGGTCAGAGGAAGTGAAGGTGCGTCCTTGCGAATCGGTCAGCCGCCACGAATAGGTGATGGTGGTGAAGGGCGAGATCGGTTGCGCTTGCAGTTCCCGCGTCACCTGCGCTTTAAGATTTTTGCTCGGGGTCACGCTGGCTTGAATCACTTCGGTGCGAT
This sequence comes from Anaerolineales bacterium, assembly GCA_919901875.1. Lineage (GTDB taxonomy): Bacteria > Chloroflexota > Anaerolineae > Anaerolineales > VGOW01 > VGOW01. The sequence continues at coordinate 3,519 of CAKKQG010000231.1, read as the reverse complement.
CCGAATCACCTGTCCGCATCAACACGGCTGCCGCCGTCACGTCGGCGTCACTTTTGGCGGTGACGTTGAAGGTGATCTGCGCGCCGAAGGTGTGAGTCACGGAAAAAGATTCGAAGGTGAGGGCGGATTGGAGAACGGGAGATTGCGGAATGTGGAATGCGGAATGCGGAATGTGGATTGGGGATTGGAGATTGGAGATTGGAAGTTGGACGTGCGCGGGGGTGGGTGACTGTCGGAAAGCGGTCAGCGTGAAAGAGGCGATGATCGTTAGAAGAAAAAAATTGGCGCGCATTACAAATAGAGAAAGGCGATCAATGGCGTGAGTGTGAGAGGACTCAACAGCGTGGTGAGTAAAACCACGCCGGTGATGAAATCGGGATTGATGTCGTATTCGATCCCCAAAATGGTGACGACGACGGCGGTGGGCATAGAGGCTTCAATGATCGCCGCTTGCCGCGCCGCGCCGCTTAATCCTAAGAGAGATGCTAGCAACAATCCAATAATCGGGCCGCATAGCAATTGAAAAACCGAAGCCGCGCTGACCAAGCGAATGTTGTCTATGCGTTTGATCTGCGCCAGTTGCAGACCTAATACGATCAGCATCACGGGCAAGGCGGCGCCACTTAATAATTTGATGGCGCGGAAGAAGGCAACGGGGACTTCAATGTTGAGCGCGCGGAAGAGGATCGCCAGAATCATGCCATACAACATCGGCAATTTAAAAATGCCGCCGATCGATTCGCGGAGCGAGACGCGCCCGCTCGAAGCGATGATCACGCCGAGGGTGTTGACCATGAGCGCGGTGATGGTGTAATACACCGTTGCCCACGCTAACGCCACGCCGCCAAAGGCGAACAACGTCAGCGAGAGTCCGTAGTTGCCGCCGTTGCCGAACATGTTTGTCACGACCAGCGCGGCGAGGGTCGGGCGATTAAGATTCAAAAGTTTCCCGAAGGCGAAGGCGGCGACCCCGAAGAGGATCACTGTGCTGACGGCGAAGATCGTCATTCGACCAAAATCGGTGACGCTTAAAGTTGTTTCGGTCAGCGAGACGAACACCAAACACGGGCTGAAGATATAAAAGACGAGTCGTGAGGCGGCTTTCACATCGAGATTGAAAGCGCGACCAATGGCGAAGCCGGCGCCCGCCGACAGTAGGATCGGCGCGATGTTGTTGGCGAAGATGAGTAAGAGAAGATCCAAATTCTAAAATCCCAAAATCCAAAATCCCAAAACCCCAACATCCAACTTCTAACGTCCAACTTCCAACATTTAACTTCCAACTTCCAGATCAATTCAATCTGCGTTTCAATTCATCTTCAAGATCATCCGTAGCCAATAGATCAAATTCGGCGATGTCATCTACCAACTCGGCATTGGCGAGCGACTCGTCAATTAATTCGGCGCGCTCACCTTTGGCGCGTTTCAACAACTTCGCCAGAATCTCACGCGCGTCCTCACCGCCGATCTCGCCCAAAGCCCAGATCACGATCTCCTGCACTTCCACTTCCACATCGCGCGTCAGTTCGCCCAAGGCCTGCACCGCATCGCGCAATTGTAATTCGCCTGCGGCACGCGCCGCCTCGAAACGGATGCGCGGATTCATGTTTTCAAGTTCATGGATCACAATGGGGTTCCACTGATGATCCAGACTACGCCCCATAGCGACCAAGGCGCTGATCTTAAACGACTCATCGCGATCATTGTAAGCTTTACGGATCGCTTCGGCGACCTCTTGGCTCTCCGAGAAACCGGCTGACTCGAGCGCGTGGCGGCGCACCTCGGGGATGTCGTCTCCGTTAAAGACGCCGAGCAACGCCTCTTCAACTTTGTGCATCAGCGATTCGTCAATCACTTCCAGCTCACCCAAACTCACAAACATGCTCAGTGCTGTCGCCGCCGCGGCGCGTGTTTCAGGCTGGGGATCGTTGACCAGTATATTTAAAAATGGCGCGATCAAATCCGGACTCTCGCTCTCCCACAAATTATGGATCGCCGCCGCGCGCACCAGTCCATCGCTATCCGTCAATACAACGCGCGACACGGCGTTGATGTCCAAATCGAAATTTTCTTCGGCGTATTTGCCCAACGCCGTCATGATCGTTAAGCGGCGTGAGGCGGGGATGTGACTCCACAGCGATTTGAACTCCTTAAGTTGATCACTGCTCAGGTCAGAGAGTTGATGCAGATCATCTTTGGCTGGCGGATGCTTCTCATTCGCCAAGTCGTGCATCGCCCGCGAAAAAGTTTTAGAAGAGGATTTAGGCATCGTTACACTCTAAGACTTCCGAAGTCTCGCAGACTTCGGAAGTCTGTCGTTTACCGCATCACCACCGGATTAACGAGATCGTTGATCACCATCACCACCATCAACGTCAACAAAGCAAACAAACCCATCAAATGCACAAAGCCCTCACGCTCCGGCGCGAGACGTTTGCCGCGCACCGCTTCGATCAACACAAACAAAATACGCCCGCCGTCCAACGCTGGCAAAGGCAACAAGTTTGTCAACGCCAAAGCAACGCTCAATATCGCTGCGAACTGCAACACGTCCGTCGCCGTTTGATTCTTTAGAGATCGTCTCACCACCTCATCGCTGATCGTCTTCACGCCCACCGGACTCACAAATCGCACTTCGCTCGCTTTCAATTGACCCGCTACCACGCGCACCGGCAGCATCAACGTCTCACGCATCTGAAACCCGATCACTTGCACACTGCTCAACATCGCTTGCGGCAGTGAATACGTTGCCGTGCGAGTCTCTGCGCCCAGCACAATACCGGTGGGCCCTTGCCCTTCGGGCCACTCGGTGCGCGGCAGAACGCTGATGTTTAAAATTTCTTTGTTGCGATCCACGCTGAGAGAAACCGGTTGCCCCAAATTGGCGCGAATGATCTTGCTGAGTTTGCCATTCTCCACGTTCACACTTTCGCCATTCGCCGTTAGCACCACATCGCCGGGCAACAATCCCGCCGACTTTGCCGGTGACGGATCCACCACAATATCAATACGGATTCGATTCGTAGGTTCGGGAAAGCCTGTGGTAAATATGAAGATGAGGATGATCAAGCTGACGATCAGATTCGCCACGGGCCCCGCCGCCAACACCGCGAAGCGCACCCGCTTCGGTGCCGCCGACAACCCATTGAGCACCAATGGATCATCTTCACCGGCCGGGCGCACAAAACCGCCGAGCGGAATCCAATTGAGTGAGAGGATCATCGAATTAGAATCTACGTCGGGTGGAGACTTGATACCGAACCAACGACGGTTGCCATTTTTATCAAGCGCCGTGCCGATCAATCGCGGCGGAAACCCGATGCCAAATTCTTTCACCGGAACGCCGCACCAAATTGACGCCAGAAAATGTCCCAACTCGTGAAAGAACACTAACCCGCCCAACACCAGCAGGAACACGCCCCAGAACAACGCTTGCTCTAACAAAAAATCTAACATTGCAAAATTTTCCTTTGGAAAGATTATACCCCTCAAGAATTAAGGATGAATTAGGAATTATGA
>CAKKQG010000230.1 GCA_919901875.1 Anaerolineales bacterium | reverse complement strand
GCAACAATATTGGCTGGCTCGTATCCACCGGCGACAGCCCGAGCAATGAATACGCTATGACCTTTATCGGTCACGTCACCGTCTCCAGCATTCAAAAAGGTCCCTTTGCCGATCTCTACAAAATCAAACCGCTCAGTGAGATCATCTACCGCAATGGCGGCGTAGATTTTGTCTATGCCGTGCAGACGTTGACACCAGCGCAGCCTAACGAAGTATCCAAACTCTTTCAACGCAAGAAAGAACACCTTCTCCTCGTCACCTGCACCGATTACGATCTCCTCACTTCAACTTACAAAGGGCGGCTCATCGTAGACGCCGTATTAGTGCAACGCAAGATCGCCCCGACGCAAACGAGCAATTAAAAAAAGGAGTTGAGGCGGCACAAAATAAAACGTCCCGAAGTTGTCAAAACTTCGGGACGTTTCTAAAACTGCGGGTTTGACTTATAATTTTCGACATAGAGGTGCTTTATAGTATTAGAGCATATTCCTTGTTGGTTTACGTCGAATCTCACCGCAGAGTTGCTGAGAACGCTGAGATTCTGCTTTATTTATTCTCTGCGTCTCTGCGGCGAAATTGTTTTTGCCCGCAAGCGAACGAGATCGGGATTTGCTCTAGGTAAGGTTGAAGTTATGCAAAAAAGAATTTTTTATCCACACTCGGTTGATCTTGCACAGTTGCGTTTGCTTGCAAATTTGCCTGCCCACAGAAGACTCCGCGTCATGCTGGATGCGCGCGAACTCGCCGTTGGAATGATGCGCGGACGCTTGAGGAAGGAATTTCCAAATTTGACGTCGAGGCAATTGAATCTAAAATTGCTGGAGGAGATTTCACGTGCCAACAGGTAAAAGCGCCGATTTAAGTCTGTTTCTCGATATTTTGAAAACGCTTGAACGCATCAATGCTCCATACATGATTATCGGCGCATTTGCGGGAACGTTCTACGGCATCAATCGGGTTACCTACGACATTGACATGGTGGTGGATTTATCGGAAGAGCATATACAGGCGTTGTCAGATTCGTATCCCTTGCCGCGTTTTTATGCCGACCCTGAAATGATTCGCAATTCAATCGATATGGGAATCATGTTCAATATCATTGATACCGAACGCGGGGAAAAAGCTGACCTGGTTCCGCTCAATGGAACATTGGAATATCGCCCTGCTTTTGAAAGACGCGTTAGACAAACAATTGAAATGTTCGGCGAAGATCCATTTGAGGTTTGGTGCGCAAAACCAGACGATATCGTTCACGGAAAGTTAATGGCTTGGACGGAGGGACGTTCCAGAAAGCATGAAACGGATATTTTCGACATGCTGATTCATCATTACCTCCGCAATGAATCAAATTTAAACATATCCGTCATAGACAGATACGCTGAAGCGTTGGGGGAAGATACGCGCCAGCTATGGGAAG
>CAKKQG010000229.1 GCA_919901875.1 Anaerolineales bacterium | reverse complement strand
GCGTCACCCGAAAAGGCAATTTGATACATGATCCAGCCGCCATCCGGCGAAAGCATCGTGCCGCGAAAACCCGGCGCTTGAGCAATCGGCGTGAGTTTGCCGTCGGCGATGTTGAGAATGTTGAGGATGGGATCGGTGTTCGCCTCTTTGCGAACGGTGGCTAACATCTTCGCGCTGTCGGGCAGCCACCACGACACACTACCGCCGAACAACGTGGCGATCTTTTTCGCGTGTGTGCCGTCCACATTCGCCACCCACACTTCCACCGTGCGTAGATCAAAATTTACCAGCGACGAACTCACCTGCCACGAGATGGATTTTGAATCGGGTGAGAAGGAAATGGATCGCCCGCCTGCCTCACGCACCACCCATTGTTTGCCGCCGTTCACTTCGGCGATGACGGTTTCGGTTGCTTTAGGATAGGCGACGTATTTAAAATCGGGCGAGAAGATTCCGACTTGCGAGGTGATCAACTGCGGCGGCTCGCCATTTAACTTGACGCCCCAGATTCCTGCGGTTGCCGTCTCGTTCGGTTTGTCCACGAACAGCACCGTTGAATTATCGGGCGACCAAAAAGGATTTACGCAGCATCCGCCTGAAGTGAGTTGTTTAATTTTGGGCGTTGGGGTTGGGATGAGAGTCGGGGTGAGGGTAGGTTTAGGTGTTGAAGTTGGAGATTGGAGATTAGAGATTGGAGTCGGCGACATCGTAGGAGTTGGCGCAGTAGACGTGCATCCGACAAGAAGTAATGAACAAAGAAGAATCTTCAATCTTTGATCTTTAATCATCTTATGTTCCAATCCAACGGAAACGGATTTAGATAATCGTTGAGCAGTTTGCCTCTAAATTGTGTCTCAGGCTGATCGTCAATCGCTTGCCACTTGCGCGGCTCGCTGAGATCGCGCGCGAAACTTGCACCGGAGGGTGACGATAGCGCGAGCGATTCCCAATCGGCGTTGATCAAGGTGGAGGGATTGTAAGCGCGGGTGAACGAGCGATCACGAATCTCTAAATGCAAATGCGGACGTGAGCTGCAAGTGAGATCAGGGTCACCGCTTAAGCCGACGGCTTGCCCTTTGGTGACGGGTTGACCGATTTGCATTGTGGGTCTCTCAAACAAATGACCGTAGAGTGAGGCGTAACCGTTGTCGTGAAGGATGACGATGTTGTGCGGCGCTGCCCCCAGGTTTAACGCATCCACGCGCACGACGGTGCCACTGCCGATGGCGACGACAGGCGTTTTGCAGCGCGTTGGAAAATCAATCCCGAAATGAATCCCTTGACCGAGTCCGTATTGAATGACTCGTTGGCGATAGGCGAACACGGTGTTGCCGTACGGCTGACCATAGAGCCAGGTGTTGGGTCCGGGTGGAGCGGCAAACGGCAGACCGAAAGGTTTTGTTTGCGTTTGCGGCGCGGTGAAGGATAAAGTGAAAAGGATGAAGGGGAGGAAGAGGATGAAACGTTTTCGCATGATAAGAATCAGTAGATCACGAAAGCGTCCCGAGCGGAGCGCGATGCTCCTTCGACTTTGCTCAGGACAAGTTTTCGCGCGTAGTCGAGGGATGCGGAGAACGCGAGGATTCCCCGCTCTCCTCGACTGCGCGGCAGACCCTTCGACTTCACTTCGTTCCGCTCAGGATCACTGCCGCTCTCCTGAGCGTAGTCGAAGGATCGGAGTGCTTGCCTTTTCGTGATCTACCAAGAATTAAATCTCCGCGATCTTTGCGCGCTCTGCGTTTAAATCTTTTAAACCACCAACTTACTTTTATATGCCTCAGGCACAAAGGCGAGAGTCAACTTCCAAGAGCCGTTTGATCTCTCGGCTTTCCACGCGCCTGCCGGAGGCACGGGGTTGTTGCGATCAAACAACTTGCGATAGTGTTCAATCAAAAGCGAATCGAGTCCGAGCTCTTCCAAAATTAAACGAATGGGTCCGCCGTGAGTCACGAGCGCAAGAGGGTCATCACTTTGGCTGGCGCGCTCCACGATGGGCATGACGCGCGCTTGAACATCCTCTCGCTTGTCTTCCGGAGTCCATTCAGACAAACCGTGTTCTTGTATTGCCTGCACGCCGACGATCTCGGCGGCGATGCTCGCCGTGCGCGAACAACGTTCAAGCGGACTCGCTTCGAGATGCACAATGCCTGTGTCGCGCAAATACTCGCCCAACTCTTTCGCCTCACTCTCACCCTGCGGCGTGAGCGGCGGACCCGGCGGAACGTGATATGGAATATCGGTGCGACTCCAATCGGGCGTGGCGTGACGGATTAAGTAAATAGTAATTGGTAATTTCACAATAGAGTTCTCCAGAGTGGAAATTGTACGTGGTTTGCCAAAAGAGTCTATTGGATGTTTGGGGAGTGGAGATCACACTTTTCGTTTCGTCATTCGTCATTGTTCATTCCTACATCTCCCCCTTAAACGCCCTATCCAACACACTCGGCATCAGTGCGTTTAACTCTCGCGCCGTCTCACCCTGCGCCGTTCGCAACTTGGACACTTGCGCTTGCAACTCATCCAGATACACCATGATCTGCCGCTGTTCATCCAATGATGGGATAGGAATTTTCGTTTTTCGCAATCTACCGAGACTCACATTGTATTGACCAGCAGTCGTTCGAGCAAAATCAATTAAGAACCCACCAGTTCGTTGTTGACGTAAAACAAGTTGAAGAAAATCAGGAGAAATAATTTCTCTGTCGCATCGTATCCTTATCATGTATGACGCAAAAGCCATCGGTTCTGGTAAAGCGGGAACAACCGCGCAACGTCCAACCAAATCGGCACTGCCATTGGTTCTGACAACCAAAATATCACCTTCTTGTAAAACAGTCTTTTGATATTCTGTTTCACTAAGAACGCCAAACTTTAAATTGGTTAGAGTAACCTTTTCGGATACGACATTTGGAATACGCAAAACAGGCACAGCATCATCCGTTCTTTCAGGATGGCACTTTACTGATGTGCCGTAATTTGCATCTCGCAATAAATCTTCCAAAGGCAATGTTTTATATTTTTTCTGCGCATTACTTACAAGCGCATTGAGAACTGAATTGATAAACAGTTCCGCTTCCTCACTCGCCTCTCCCCTCAGCCTTTGCGCCTCAGCAAC
>CAKKQG010000228.1:10729-12582 GCA_919901875.1 Anaerolineales bacterium | reverse complement strand
TTGCAGGCATTGATTCACTTGCAGGAGAAACTCAAGAGGAACGGCGACGTGTTGATGATCGCCGGGATTCACGAACAGGCGCGGGTGATGTTAGATCGCGGCGGGCTGACGAAAGAGATCGGTGAAAATAATTTCTTCTGGAGCGCCGATCAGGCAATCGTGGCGGCAGAGAAACGGGAGTGCCCCTATTGCCCGAAAGATCCGTTTAGGAGATGGAGGTAGCCTAGCGACTCGTGCGCGTCGGGATCGCCCACAAGGGGGCTATGCTACAAATAAACAGAGCGAGTAGTTATTGACTTGCTCTGTGCTTTTTTAAAAACTCGACAAGCGTTTTATTAAATTCCTCAGGCTGATCAATCGGCGTAGCATGCCCAGAGTCGTTGATGATCACTAATTCCGAATGTGGAATGGCGCGGTGCAGTTGTTGTTTCGCCGTGAGCGGCACGGTGAGGTCACGGTCTCCGGCAATGATCAACGTCGGGCATTTCACTTGGTTCACTTTCGATAGTGCGTTGAACAATGCCACACCGGGGATGACTTTCTTGTAGACCTCACGCGGGTTCGCCGCGAAACGTTGAATGGCGAGCTGCCTTTGCACTTCAAAACTCTCTTTGGGAAACAAACGGTTAGCGATCACTGCTCCCATCTGTTCCATCGTGCCAAAATACAACATCCACATACGCTCAATGAATCGAATCACGCCGCCGATGCCTGCCAGTTTGAGCTTGGCGTAACTGTTCACGCTGATCAATGTTCGCACGCGATGCGGATGTGCGATGGCAAGTTGCAATGCCATACAGCCGCCCATTGACAACCCCACCGTATGAAAATCATTAATCTTTAAATCATCCAACGTCTCAATCACATCTTCTGTCATCTCTTCGATCGTGTAGCGTTGAATCGGTTTGGGGCTTTGTCCGTGTCCGCGCGCGTCGAGAGTCACTACGCGGTAATGCGGCGTGAGCGCGGGCAATTGCAAAATCCAATCTTCGCCGCACGAGCCTAAGCCGTGTAAAAGTAAAACAGTTTCGGAGTTTTCAGGAGAGTGAATGGTGTGATGGAGTTTCATTAAAAACAATGAACAATGAAACAATGAACAATGAACAAATTTTGTTCATTGTTCATTTGGTTTATTCGTATTTTTCTTTTAACTCCGCCGTCGGCACCACAATCTGCCCGTCTTCTACGTCGCCGACCAAAGTGATCTGTTTGGGTTTGGTGTGGGCGTAGTAGGCGGTGAGGGCAGAGGCGAGGGCGTCAAGTTCGTCGTGAGTCCGCACGCCGTTGTATCGAATCTCGCCACGCAAGATGTGGGTGCGAGTCACTTCTTCAAACCAGTCCATCGCATCCGGGATGTTGACGCCTTCGTCGTAAAGCAACAGTTGTCTTTGCAGCCGTCCTTCGAGCGTATCTTTGAGATATGGCACGCGACCCAGAAAAACGGTGAAGATGGCGTGAGGGTGGACTTCAAAAAATTGCCGCTTGGAGGATGACGGATACGATTCAAAACCGATCTGGCGCAGATCGTCGTACAACTTCCATCCGGCTTTCATCCATGTGGGCGCGGCTTCAACTTCTGAAGGCGTGTTGTAGAGTTTGATGTTGCGCCTTCGCAGTTCGTATTCGCACACGCGGTATTGCGACCACGTTCCGCTATTTGTAGGCAGATCGAATCGGGAGCGGGTGTCGGCCTCCGCCATGCGCCCGATGTTCGGCATCAACGGCGCATCAACGGCACACATCATCTCATCCTGCTTGCCGATGAGATCGATCACCTCATCCGCTTTGCCCGCGCCTTCGGCGACGAGGCGTAACCGTGAGTCAAGCATCGCGTAATTAAATGGGCGGCGACC
>CAKKQG010000228.1:8757-10629 GCA_919901875.1 Anaerolineales bacterium | reverse complement strand
AAATGCGGCACGCGATGACTGCCATAGTATCCGCCAATCGGTCGCGCTTCGCGCCCAACCGCGCTCACGTTCTTCAACGCTTTCACGAGCGATTGTGTGAATCGCAAATTGCGAATCGGCTCGACGATCTCACCGCGCTCGATCAAAAAAGTTCCGTCGCGAGTCATTCCAGTTAAAACACAATTATGTTCCGAAAGCATATTGGTATACCAAAAGCGCGTGATGTAAAGCCCGCGCTGTGTCGAAGCGATCATTTCTTCAGCACTCGAATCGCCCGCGCCTATATTTAAGTTTGACGGCATCGGTCCATCCCAATCGTCGTCGTACGGTTGCGCGTGTCCTGTTGAGTGACGCCCTTCGTGTGATGCGGTGTGAATGTCATAGACCAGTTCACTCGGCACACCGTCGCGCACAATATCCACGCGCTGTTTCGGCATGCCTTCGCAATCAAACGGCTGCGGCTCGCCGTCGAGATCGAGCCCGTCATCCCAGATCGAAATTTTTGGCGAGAGAGTCAACTTGCCGATGCGCCCGTTCATCCAACTGCGCCCTTCTTGAAACGACAACGCCCCCATGCCAAACGTTGCAAGATTTTCTAAAATATCTACGACGGCGTACGGTTCGAGGATGACAACATACTCATCGGGATCAAGATGACGCGGCGCGCGCGATTTAATGGCTCGCGTGATGGCTTCTTGCCCCAGCGATGCCGCCTGCACACGGTCGAGCCGCCACGATGTCCCATGCGAATATCCTGTCCCATTCTCTTTTGTGGCAACCATCGTCAGATCAACGGACGTGCTTGGATGATACGCCCACAATCCGCGCGAATTGGCAATTGCCGATTCAATCGTTGAAGTGGAGTAGGCGCCTGCCGCGATCACGGCGGCGTCACTTGCAATCTTGCAAATATCGCCCACAGCTTTCGCGCGCAATTCTGGCGACGCCGATTCGACTCGCTCATCAAACGAATCAACTTTGGGGATCGGTTTTGGATCGGGGAGTCTGATGGTGTCGAGATTCTCGGGTTGGTGTTGGGCGATCTCGCACGCCGCTTTGACGACCCGTTTCAACGACTCGCGCGAAAAATCATTGGTGCCTGCCGTGCCGCTTCGCTTGCCGAAGATGACTCGCACTTGCAACTCGGCGTCGGTCTCCGCCACATTTTGAATGATGGCGTTGTTGGCGAAGCGCGTTACGCCCTCATCCATTGCCGAAAGACTTACGTCGGTGTCGTCGGCAGAGGAGAGGGCGAGAGTGGTTTCGATTAAGTTTTTGATTCGGGATTCGCCAAGCATCTAATTATGAATTATGAAGGATGAATTATGAATCGTTTCATCCTTCATAATTCATCCTTCATCCTTTATCTGGGTCCATGCAACGTCTTCCCATACTTCCCTACCAACACCGCGCACATGCCGCCGCGCTGCGCCACGTTGACCACTTGCTTTTGTGAAGCGCGACCTAAAATCGCTACGCCATATTTTGTCGGCGCGAAACCCATCACGGTGTAAAACGGTTCGTGACTCACCGTGCCATCGGGCGCGATCACCGGAAACTCAGCTACACTGATTCGCGCCAAGCGCTGCACGACCCACGACTCACTGCCCGACAATGATTCTTCAATCGCCGCTTCCCATTCGCCCTGACTCACCGAAGGCCCGATCACGATTCGATCACCGCCATAAGATCGATTCGGCTTGATGACCAGAATATCTTGATTGTTGCGCGCGAACTCCAACAGACTCACGGTGATACCTTCGGGGTCCGTCGTGCGGCAGTCGCGCAAGCGGCGAGTCCACAAGACGTGGCGTTTAAAGTAATGGCGGTCATCGGCGGTGAAATACTTTTCGGTGAAGCGCGGGTCGGTCA
>CAKKQG010000228.1:0-8657 GCA_919901875.1 Anaerolineales bacterium | reverse complement strand
AAGTAATGGCGGTCATCGGCGGTGAAATACTTTTCGGTGAAGCGCGGGTCGGTCAAGATCTCCCAGGTAGATTTGTGATCAAAATCGCCCGCCATTGAGGAGACGACGCGATTTTCTTTGAATAGAATCTTCATGGGCTTGATGTCGAGTCCGTCGTCTTTCTCCATGGCGATCAAGTCGCGCACTTCGTAATCGCGATACGCCACATCAATTTTTGTGTCTTCATACCACACCTCGCCGCCGCGCACATATAGTTCCGACGGATCGGCGTGAACAACCGTCAGTCCGCGAGTCTCTTTATAGTATTCGGTCAACGCCGCAAGTTCTTCGGGTCCATCACCGGCATATTTGGGATCAATGAAACACAGCGTGCCATTGGGTCGGTGGATCGCTTCGAGATGATCAAGAATCTCTTGGATGAACATCTCACGCAGATCGAGCCCCGGTTCAAGATGCAGATCGGGCGCGTGGGATTGCAGAGTCGGCAGCACCGCGTCGGTCATCGCTTGCTCACAGCTGGGGATCAAATGGATGCCGCCAACCCCGGAGAGATTCGGTTCGACGAAGTTCAACGAATCTTTCCACATCGGACTCGTAAAATCTACCATCGCATCCAGCCGCCCGAACACCGGATTGTCTTCGCGATGACTCTGCTGCCACGTATCCCACAACCATTTTTCTTCGTCGGAGTTCAACGGCACAACCTCGCGAACGGCAAAATCCTGAATGTAAAGATCGGGCAAACGTTTGAGGGCGTTGATGATGGCGAGCGAGACGACGTGAAAATAGGAGACTTGATCGGGCATCACGGCGATGGGGCGCAGCATGACGTTGATCACATCCTCTTTGCCGTCGCGCATGTAGATCAATTTTTGATTGCGCGATTCGACGGGGATGCGGTCAGCCAGCTCTTTGACCGTCTCGCGCGGGAGACTATAAAACAATTGGCGCACGCGGCTGTCGAGGCTTAACCCTTTAAGACCACGTTCATCGGCGGCGGTGAGAAGAGTCATGGCGAAGCTCCTAACACAGATGATTAATCAGACCGAGTTAATGTGTGAACACGCTTGTCTAATTCGTAATAGTCGATTCGATTTGATCGCACGCGCGCGACTTTGCCAAGACGGGATTCTCTTGTCTTGAACTCGGTCAGCTGAAGAAGACGGCGCAGTGAGTCGGGAAGCGTTTTGATTTGCTTTGCATCGAGATCGAAGCAGAGAATACAGTAACGCGAATCGGCAGAGGCGATTCGCCAAAAGTCTGTTGTGTTGATGGTGATGAATGTGGGACGAGGGGCAGAGCGAAGTAGAGACGGAATCGCGTCATCTTTGATGACAGTTTTTGGGCGCAGAGCCGTTACAGAAATGACGCGCCCGCTATACCAAGACGCAATTGGCTTAATAATAAAGTGCCCGTGTATTCCTTCGTCGAGGACGATCATGTAGCGAGCTGTAATACAAGCGATGATTGCACAAAAGCTTCTTTAGCTAAATTGATCGCCTCGCGCACTGCTTTCGCCGAAAGTTTACTCGCTTTATATTCCTTGATCACTTCATCAATTGTCCAGCCGTTTGCAAGGAGATCGAGAACGAATCCAGCTTCAATGCGTGTGTATTTAAATGTGGGTCTGCCGCCGCAAACACCGGGCGCGGCAACAATATATTTCCCAAGCGGATAGTATTCGTAAGTCTCACCGCTTCGCACTTCGCGGATAAGACCTTTTGCAGTAAAGCGAGTTTTTGCGGGTTTCATGGTGAAGTTCCTCGTCTCAATTATACGATAAAGAAGAAGCGACCTCATGGGTCGCCTCTCTTTTTACTTCTTCTCGTCTTCAAGTAGGTTTTTGATCATCTCTTCATCTTTCATCAAGTTCCTGTGCCGCCAGATCATACTGACAATGAACAGAGTCGGCAGAGTGATGAAGACGATGTAGCCAACGATCATGTACCAAGAGGTGTCGGGGGTTTGGGTGAACATAGCTAAGCATTGCTCGCTTTCATCCGCAATTCTTCAACCCGCGCGGTGTTACTCTCAAGACGGAAGCGATGCCAGAGGAGAGTAACAAAAACTACCATAAAGAAAATGTTGCAAAAGATGAAGGTTTGAAGCATTTGAGGTTCCATACTCATCTTGGTCTCCGACTCGTTTCTGCCAAATACCGCCGGATGGATCGTGCGCCACAGATAAATGGAGAAGTAAGTGATCGGCACGCTGATGAAGCCGACGATGCCGTAGACCGATCCGAATCGCGCCCGCTTGTCGGGATCTTCGATTCCTTGACGCAGCATGAGATAGGCAAAGTAGATCAACAGCAAAATCGTATACGTCGTGAGTCGCGGATCCCATGTCCACCACGTATTCCAGATCGGGCGCGCCCATAACATGCCACTGAGCAACGCCATGACCGCAAACACAATGCCGACTTCAACCGAGGCGATACCCAATCGATCCCACCTGTGATCGCTGGTACGCAAATAGGCGATGCCGGCGATGAGCGTGACTCCGAAGGCGACGAAGCTGAGCCAGGCCGAAGGGACGTGGTAATAAAAAATCCTCTGCGCTTCGCCCATCACTGCCTCGCGCGGAGCGTAAAAAAATACCAACCCGAGTGAGATGATGAACATGAGGATCGAAACGATGTTGAGGATTTGGAGAGGTTTTGGGGTTGAGGAGGACACGGTAAATCCTTTTGGTGTATTGCGTATTTCGTATTGCGTCTCGTAGATCGTTTTACGGAATACGCAATACGAAACACGAGTCAGCTATTCTTCAATCAAATAATCAAACACCATCACCGCCACTGCCACGAAGATCACATCGTAGACAACCAAAATGTTGATCCAAGTTAGGATTTCGCCCCACTCAGCATTGGCGAGGATGCCGGTGCTGGCGCGCACTGCGCCGAGCATGACCGGGACGGTGACGGGGAATAAAAGAATCGGCAACATCACATCGCGCGTCCGCGTTTGCGCCGCCATGCAGGCCAGCAACGTGCCGACCCCGCCATAACCAAACGTGCCGAGCAAGATCACGCCGAACAATAAAATGTTGAAGAGCGAGATTCCATATAGCACGGTGAACACAGGCAGCACAACCGCCTCGACCAGCAGCATGAAGACGAGTGTGCTGATCAATTTTCCAAAATAGATCGCCGTGCGATCTACCGGCGCGAGCAGAAGACCATCAAGCGAGCCTCGATCTTTTTCGGCGGCGAAGGTGCGGTTAAGACCCAACGTTCCGGCAAAGGTGAAGGTGACCCACAACACGCCTGCCGCCACATTCTCTCGCGCCGACTTGTCGAGATCAAGCGCAAAGTTAAAGATCAACACCACGAGTAACGAGAAGACCAGCATCGCGCTGACGAGTTCGCGGCTTCGTATTTCTGCCGCAAGGTCTTTGTGGGCGATGGCGAGAATGGCTTGGAGGTAAGACTTCATTATAAAAAGGGATATGGGTAAACAGGTATACAGGGAAACAAGGAAGCAGGGAAACAAGGGAAACGTGTCTACCTGTTTACTTGTTTACGTATTTCCATTCCTCGTCATTGCGCGAGTTCATTATAGGTCTTGGCAAAATCGGCAAGCGATAAATTTTTTGTCGGTGAGTCGTAAGCGATCTTGCCGTGCGAAAGGATCGTCACGCGATCGGCTAATTGCAATGAGCGCGGTAGATCGTGCGAGATCATCAGCACGCTGCGCCCCTGCGCGGCAACAGATTTGAGAAGTTTATCCAGCATCGCGCTTGCCTCTTGATCGAGCCCGGTGTGCGGCTCGTCGAACAGCATCACGTCGGGTGAATGGAGCACCGCGCGCCCGATGGAGAGCCGCTGCGCCATGCCGCGCGAAAAAGAGCGCACAAGGTCGTGCCGTCTCTTGCTCAATCCCACCTGATTTAAAACGTCATCGATTCGCTTCGACAAATTTTCCACGCTATACAGTTGACCGTAGAAGCGCAAATTTTCTTCGGCGGTCAGATCGCCATAGAGCAGCGTGTGATGCGAGACCACGCCCAACACGCGACGCACCGAGTCGGCGTGCGCCGGGAGATCAAAGCTATTCACCCGAACACGCCCCAAGGTGGGTCGCGTGAGTGAAGCGACGATCCGCAGTAGAGTCGTCTTGCCCGCGCCGTTCGGTCCCATCAACGCCACAAACTCGCCGCGCTCCACCGTGAGATTGACTCCGCGCAGCACGGGTTTCATGCCGAAGTTTTTGGTGAGGTTGTGTATCTCTATCATTGGTGTCGCTTAAACCGTATTTCGTATTTCGTATTCCGTATTTCGTTACGCAATACGCAATACGGAATACGCATCACGCATCACGTATCACGCTTCACGAATTACGCATCACGCGCCTCAACTCCGCCTTCAACTTTTCTCTTTCTTTTTTGTATTCGGCTTCAGAGTATTCGCCGTTCTCAAAACCCTCGTCGAGGTCGGCGATCTCGGCGACGAGTTCATCGCGGCGTTTGGAGATATGCTTCACGTTCACGGTTGCCGACTGCGGAGTCTGCGCGTTCTTCGTATTCCAGTAATACAACGCCACGATAGACAGCGCGAGTCCTAACGCCAGCCCGCCGATGAGGGCAGTGGTGGTATCGGTGGTTGAAGAAGGCGCGGCGGCATTCGCGTTGAGAGTCGGCTTGCCCTTGAGATCGAATTTGATCACGTCACCGGCTTTCGCGCCGTTGGAGGTATACGTTCTGAATTTTGTGCCTTGAATATCGCGCACACCCATGTCGGTGAATCCGCCGCCGCTTAAAGTGACGCCGACATCCGGTATCAGGATGCTGAGGCTGTTAGTGGTGTAGAAAATTTTTTGAGTAAAAGTCAGCGCGTCGCTATACGGCAACAGGTATTGCGACACGATCTGATAGTTGCTCGCGCCGGGGCGCACCGCTTGAGTGTCGGCGAAACCGTCGGCGGTGAGCTTGTAACGATCACCGATGTCGCCATCTTCAAATTGCAAATTCTTGTATCCGCTGGGCAGCGCAAAATTGAGAGTCGGGTCGCCGAGTTTTGCGGCGGCATACGCACGATCACCCAAGTTGCTGATCACGTAGAGTTCGCCCACGCTGGCGTTGCCGCTGTCAAACTCAAACACAATGTGCATCTGTTCGATCCGCACCGCGCCCGAATCATTCGTCACTTCAAAAATTTGAATCGGCAAGTCGTAAGTCGTTGTCCCGGCGGTCACACTGCCAACATCGGAGACGTAAGTGATGCCGTTGTATTTGGTGCTGAGGATAAACGCCCGCCCGTCGTTCATCTTCACGTCGTTGAAGATGAACGCGCCGTCCATCTTGGCAGTGACGGTGATCGACTCGGTTGGTTGAAAGTTGTCGAAGATGTTTAAGACGATGGGTTGATCGGCTGGAACTTTTCCGTCGGGTGTGCCGTTGCTGATCTTTCCGCTCACCGCGCCTTTATTGGCTTGCACCACAGGCGCGACATCGTACGACAGTGAGCGCACATAATCAATCGCCGCGCGGCGATCCGATTCGTTGACAGACTCTAATTTGTGCGCGGTCACTTTGCTGATGGCTTCAAATAGATCATTGTTGGATTTTTTGACGACGTAGCTTTGATTCGTGAAATCCACTTTCACTTCGGGGACGCCGCCTTTGCCGTTTGAGCCGTGACAGCTTTGGCAATTTGATTCATACACCTTGCGACCTGATTCAATTTGATTCGGCGGCGTGCTTAATGTGTAGAGATACGACACAAGATTCCAACGCTCTGAATCGGAGAGCGTTTGCCACGGTGGCATTATGCGATCTAAGTTGCCGTTGGTGATCGCCCCATACCATTTTTGCGGAGTCGTGGTTCGAGCCAGATCGGGTTTGGTGAAGTCCGGCAGCGGAAACGGAATCTGCGCCACGAGTTGCCCATCGCCCGCGCCGTTAACTCCGTGACAGCGGGTGCAGTTCTTGGCGTAAATCGCCGCGCCTAAAGAAGGTGAGGGCAACGATGATGGTGCGGCATTGCTTACATCAACCGGCGTTACTTTAGCGTTAGGCATCTGCGACGGCGCGAGCGTGCTTTGCACTTGCGGTTTGAAACCGGGTGGCGGTGTGACATCGTCGGCCAGAGAACAGGCGGCGAGGACAAAGATGAAAGAGAGAGAGAGAATTATTTTTTTGATCATGGTGGGGTGTAGGGGCGGGGCTTGCCCCCGCTCAAAAGGGCGACCGCAAGGGTCGCCCCTACGAAATCAAATCAATCCTGCCAAACCTTTTGCAACGCCGCCCCGCACTTGGCGCAGAATTTGTCGTCGGCATGGGCTGGCGTGCCGCATTGGGTGCAGAAGAATGTATCGGCGGTGCCTTGAGGTGTTTTGCCGTTAGAGGGTAATGGCTTGACGATCTTCTTGCCGCGCTTGATGGCGATCAGATTTTCAATTTCGTCTTCAACTGTGTTGAGGAGCGGCGCGACTTCTTGCGATTTGAGTGCGTCGAGAGCGCGCAGAACTTCCACTCCCTTCGCCGTGAGGCGGGCGCGTTGTTCCTTGTGATCGTCGTCGTTCATCTTGCCCGTGTCGTGATCGAAATCCACGTCACGCAGTTCGATCAAGATCGCTTCGCGCTGGGCAAAGAGATCATCGGCGTGAGTCTTTTCGGTTTCCACGCCGCTCATCTTCTCGATGAGCGGGCGGGCGACGAAGGCGGCGACTAGAATGAAGAGAGCGAGTGCGGTGAAAATAAATCCGAGATCCATGTGTATTTAGTAATCAGTGGTCAGTTATCAGTGATCAGTGATGTGACTGTTTACTGTTCACTGGTAACTGATTACTTCAATAACGGCTCCACAATTTGAGATAAGTCCTTGCTCGTCGTCGGTCCCACAATCACTTTGATCAACTGTCCTTGCTTGTCAATCACAAAAGTTTCTGGCACGCCTTTGATGCGATAGGCTTGCGACATCTTGGTGCCGAGATCAGGTCCCATAGGATATGTGATGTTGAACTTTTTGATGTAAGCCAGCGCTTCTTTCTCGGTGTCCACGTAATCTGCGCCGAGCATGACCACGCCTTTATCTTTGTAAGCTCTGTGGAACGCTTCGAGGTCGGCGGCTTCATCTTCGCACGGCTTACACCACGACGCCCAGAAATTTAATACGACCACTTTGCCGCGCAGTGATTGAAGCGAAATTTGTTTGCCATCAAATGTATTGAGCGTGAAGTCGGGCGCGGAGCCGGACGACACTTGCCCTTGCTGAACTTGAATCAGTTTAACGGCGATCATGCCGAGCAATGCCACCAAGATGCTGGCGGCGGCGACCCAACCGAGGATGCGCTTGAGGCTGGTGGGAGGAGATTGGGGAGTGGAGATTGGAGATTCCATTTTGGTAATTAGTAAATGGTAATTGGAGATTAGAGATTAGAGATTGGAGTTTGAAATTTGAAATTTGAAGTTTGAAGTTTCATTGTTCATTGTTTCATTCTTCATTCTTCATTGCTTATCTTCTCTTCGCTAACTCTTTCTCTAACTGTTTAGAGTAGTCATCATCTTCGTCTTCGGTTGAGGCGGGGACAACAGCGGCGGTTTTCATACGCGCGTTACGCACATACCACGCGAAGAACAATGCGCCGATCAGAATTGCGGCGGGCGGGATAATCCACACATATAAACTTAAACCTGTCGTGCGCGGCTTTGCCAACACGCGCTCGCCATATTGCTGAACAAAATAATCTTTGATCTGATCTTCTGACCAACCCATGGCAAGTTTTTCGCGGATGGTGTCGCGCCATTGCGCGCAGGCTTGAGTCGGACACACGTCAAGCGGAATGTTTTCGCAGATGGGGCAGAAGAGTTGTTTGGCGACCACATTCACTTGATCGTCGGTGATGGGCTTGCCGTCTTGAGCGAAGACCAAGTCCACGCACATGAACATGGATGCGGCAAGTGCGCCAAAGAAGAACACCACCATTTGCATCACAGAAAAATACGCCGACGATTTTCGTTGTTGAACTTTTTTCGCTTTTGCCTGTGGCGATGACTCAACTCGGCGTTGAATCACTTGCTCGACGATCCAGGTTACTACTTTGTAAATAGTAATTAGTAATTGCGGGTTCATGAGGCTTTGACGGCGCGTTCCAGCGTGCTGACCGATTCGGCAATGTAACGTTTCTCTTCGTCGGCATCGGGCCAGGCGGCGACCAACGTGCCGATGATGAAGACCAACCCGCCCAGCCAGACCAAGTTGATCAAAGGATTGAGATAAATCTTAAACGTCGCGCCGTTAGCAGCGATAGGTTCCCAGCCGACGAGCAGCACATAAAAATCTTCACCTAACGTGCTGCGGACTCCGGGGATGGTCATCGGTTGCCCGCTATCAAACAGATCGTGACGCGGAAATAATTGACCGAGTGAGTTGCCTGCTTGATCGAGAACGGTGACTTCAGCGCGCGAGACTTCACGCCCATCTTCCAGAGGGAATTGAGTCAGTGAATCGAATCGCATGGTGAAGCCGCCGAGCGCCAGCGTCTGCCCCGGTTTAAGTGAGGCTTGAGTCTCTTGCTGGAACATATACGAACCGACGACTCCAAAAGCCATCACCACCACTCCGAGATGGATGATGTAGCCGCCATAACGACGACGGTTGCGCGCGGCGAGATTGATCAGCGCGACGAAAACATTTTCCCCGAGTCTCATGCGGG
>CAKKQG010000227.1 GCA_919901875.1 Anaerolineales bacterium | reverse complement strand
CCGCTATGGAACCAGCCTTCGTAAGCCGCATCCATTACGTGGCAGTTATTACACGCCGTTGGATCGTTGCCCAGATACACCGTGAAGTCGCTCACGTAAGCGAACACACCTAACACAACGAGCAACGTCGCTACACCCATCGCCAAAGCTATCTTCATAAAAAAAACCTCTCTCTGAAAAAGTCAGACTTAAGATAAGTGGTTCGTGAAAAAATATACATGATCTTAATCAGGAAAAGCGAACAACGGCGTCGCTCTTATGATTTAAATCATATTCAACTCGTGACAATTTTATTACAGTGAAGGGGTGAAAAAATATCGAGATTGGATCACACGACTCCGCCTTCGACTCGGCGAATGGTTTATGCGAGTCGGCGCGCGGCTGCGGACTCCGAAAACGCAACCCAACCGTTATCCCGATTACGTCACCTGTCCTCATTGCGGCGAACCCGAAGTGGAAGTGTGGGGCGATCAACCCAACGCCACCTGTCACCAATGTGGGCAAACTTTTAACTACACCCCGCCCGCCGACTGCGCCAGCGAATAATTTTCCTCGTGACTGCTCAGCGTCATTGCGAGTAACCCATCGCGGGTAGACCTCGCGGGTTTTAGAAACCCGCGAGGTCTTGCGACTCGCAACGACGGTGTTTTAAGAACACCCTGCTCATCATTCTCTAATTCCATTAACCTGTCTGTGCTAAAATCCTCGCACTCCCTAACGAGTAAAATCACTTTCAGGTTGTGATTATCGTTACTCGCTAAATGCGACACGAGAGGTAGCATTAACCCACAGTAGGAGACTCTATTTATGACACAAACAATTGCCACACCTAACACCCTGCCCATCGCCCGAAGCGGCGGCGGGCGTATGAAATTCATCATCGGCGGATTGCTGATCGTCAGCGCGATCATCTATTTGATCTTCACCGCCACGCAAAGCACCGCGCAGTATTTCCTCACCGTGCAAGAACTTAGCGAGCGGCAATCATCCCTCGTTGGCAAGAACGTCCGCATCTCCGGCGCAGTCGTCGGCGAGACGATCACCTACAACTCGCAAACGCTCGAATTAAAATTCACCGTCGCCAACATGCCGGCTGACATCAAAGACATTGATGCGCAAGGCGGACTCGGCGTGGTGTTGAAGAACGCTGTGAACGATCCCAAAGCGACACGGCTCAACGTCTATTACAAGGGGCCCAAACCTGATCTCATGAAAGGCGAATCGCAAGCGATCATGGACGGCAAGTTACTCGCCGATGGCACCTTTGTCGCCGACACCCTCTTGATGAAATGCCCCACGCGGTATGAGCAAGCGGTACCAGATCAAACGAAATAATTATGAGTTATGAATTATGAAGGATGAAGTTGTTTTCATCCTTCATAATTCATCCTTCATCCTTTCCATAATGGCTTTAAACCTTGGTCTCATCTCTCTCTTCCTCGCCTTCCTCAGCGCGGTCTACGCCGTCGTTGTTATTCTTGCCATCAATCCGCGCAAACATGAGGCGTGGGTCGAAAGCGCGCGCAACGCTTCCATCCTCACCTTTCCGCTCCTTACACTTGCGGCGCTCTCCATCATCATTTTGATTGTGCAAGGACGCTACGAAGTCGCTTACGTTGCCAATGCTTCTTCCAGCACCACGCCGTGGTATCTCAAGATCACCGCTTTGTGGGGCGGGCAAGCCGGCAGTTTGCTTTTTTGGTCATGGCTCATGTCGGCTTTCACCAGCGCGGTCATGCTCCGCAGTTGGAAACGTGATCGCTCGCTCATGCCCTACGTGATTTTAGTTTCGATGATCACGCTCGGCTTCTTCCTTTACTTGAGTCTGTTCATCGAGAATCCCTTTGAACGTTTGTGGCAGAACTTAAGCACCGGCGACGTGAAGCCTGCGCTCTTTCAACCGGCAAATACGCAGCTCTTCATTCCACGCGACGGCAACGGACTCAATCCATTGTTACGCCACATCGGCATGATCATTCATCCGCCGATGTTGTATCTGGGCTTCGTCGGCATGGTCGTTCCCTATTCATTCGCCATCGCCGCCCTCATCACCGGGCGCACCGACGACGAATGGATTCGCACCACGCGCCGTTGGATGCTCGTCAGTTGGTTGTTCCTCTCACTCGGTTTAATCTTGGGCGGACGTTGGGCTTACGACGTTTTAGGTTGGGGCGGCTATTGGGGTTGGGATCCGGTTGAGAATGCCTCGCTCATGCCGTGGCTCACTGCCACCGCATTTTTACACTCGGTGATGATTCAAGAAAAGCGCGGCATGTTAAAAGTGTGGAACATGATTCTGATCATCGTCACCTACGCCCTGGTCATCATGGGAACTTTCCTCACGCGCTCCGGCGTCCTCTCATCCGTTCACGCTTTCGCCCAGAGCGCAATCGGTCCTCTCTTCTTCGGCTTCATCGCCGTCACCTTCACCGCTTCCATGATTCTTCTTTTCTGGCGATGGGATCGCCTCAAGGGCGAGACCCAGCTCGATAGCCTTCTCTCGCGTGAAGCGGCGTTTCTGCTCAACAACTTGCTCTTCATGGGCGTCACCTTTGCCACATTGTGGGGCACCCTCTTCCCAATTTTTTCTGAACTCGTCACGAATCAAAAGATCACCGTCGGTCCGCCTTTCTACAATCAAGTGAATGGGCCCTTGCTCGCAGTGATCGTCTTGTTGATGGGGATCGCTCCGCTCGTCGCTTGGAGAAAATCCTCATTCAAGGCTCTGGGTAAATTAATTTGGATTCCCGCCGCGTTGACTCTCGTCTCACTTGTCGCTTTTTATTTGCTTGGGGCGCGGACTCTGGCTTCGCAGCTTGGATACGGCATCGCCACATTCGTCGGCTTCACCACCCTCAGCGAGTACGTGCGCGGAGTCGCCGCCCGCATGAGACTCGGGGAAAATGTTTTCGTCGCGCTGATCAATCTCGCCGCGCG
>CAKKQG010000226.1 GCA_919901875.1 Anaerolineales bacterium | reverse complement strand
CTGCCCCCACACCTGCCCCCACACCTGCCCCCACACCTGCCCCCACACCTGCCCCTAGCAGACCTGTCCTAACGTCTGCCCCAACCTCATCATCCACCAACACAATAATTCCATGAACATGATTCGGCATGACCACAAACGCATCCAATTCAACATGGGCGTAATGCGTTGGCAAACCCTCCCACACATCGCAAACCATCTGCCCGGCCTCACTCAAACGCATCTCGCCCTCCACCACCTCGCCAAAGATCATCTCGCGGTGCCAGGCGCACATCGTCACAAAATACGCGCCCGCCCGCGAATAATCGTAACCCTTCAGTCGAATAGAATGCCGATGATGGCGCAACGGATCAAATTTCATTTCCCACCTTCAATAAATCTTGAATCTCGTTCATGATCTCCGCGATGTGTTTCTCTTTAGTCGCGATACTCTCCGCCAATTCAGCAGGTGGCAAATGTTCCAAGTCGGCGGCACGGCTGGGGTTCTTCACATCTAAATTCACGCTCAACAAATTTCCATTGGCATCATATTGAATCAAATCGGCGGCACGCACTTTCCACGCCCGTTCATTTACTTCGCGTGCCGCCCACCATACCAACAGCGGCGCAAATTCTTCAAACGTCATCGGGCGAGTCTTGGTGTAGTTCTTCACCCCTTCGGGCAACACGTGTTCATAAAACCAAATATCAACTGTCGCCGCATCCTGAGCGGACACTGAACTTGTCGAAGTGGAAGTCGAAGGACGATCAAAAAACAATAAATTTGTCGGGTTTGTCGGGATAGAAGTGTATGGCGCGAACACGCCATTGGGTAAACGCAGGATGGTATGCAGATTAAAATTCTTCAGCAACTGTTCCTTGATGCGCGCCGACACGCCATCGCCAAACAGTGTGCCATTGGGAACGACCACCCCGCAACGCCCACCCACCTTAAGCGAGCGCATGATGAACTGCATAAACAACAACGCCGTCTCGCTGGCACGGGTGGCTTCGGGGAAATTTAATTGAATACCCGCTTCTTCTTCGCCGCCAAACGGCGGATTGGTCACGATCACATCGTAGCGATCCTTCTCACCGATCTCATTCAACGGTTTACGCAAGGCGTTATCGCGGATGACATGCGGCGTCTCAATGCCGTGCAGCAACAAATTCATCGTGCCCAACAAAAACGGTAACGGCTTCTTCTCCACCCCAAACAGCGTGCGCGTTTGCAGCGTCTTGCGGTCTGCCGCCGTTTGTTGTTGCTGCCGCAGATATTCATACGTCTCTACTAAAAATCCGCCTGTGCCGCACGCCGGGTCCAACACGCGCTCACCAATTTTGGGCGCAACACGATCCACAATCAACCGCACCACCGGACGCGGCGTATAAAACTCACCGCTGTCGCCCGCCGCATCGCGCATCTCCTTCAGCATTGATTCATACAAATGCCCTAACGTAAAAATATCATCGCTCGAATTAAAGTTGAGACCATTGATCAAGTTGACCACGTCACGCAGCAGGTAACCGCTCAACATGCGGCTATATGTTTCACCGAACACGGCGGCTAAACCTTGGCGCTCTTCGGTGCCGCTCAGATCGCGCAACCTCGGCAGCAACTGGTTATTCACAAACTCCAACAACTCCGGACCCGTGCGCCCCCTATCGGCATCCGCCGCCCAATCGCGCCACCGAAAATTTTTGGGGATGACCATCTTATACGCCTCACCCGCCATCTCGGCTTCGGCTTCGCGCCGTTGTTCCAGATCATCAAAACATTTCAGAAACAGGATCCACGATAATTGCGGCAACCGATCCAGATCGCCATTTAGCCCGGCGTCCTTACGCATAATATCTCGCGCCGATTTGATGAGCGACGACAACTGCGAACGCGAATTCGCGCCGTTGCCATTCGTGACGGTGGCGGCAATCGCAGGTGACGCCGCCACTTTCTTTTTAGCTTTTTTCGTAGGTTTAGCTTTTACTGTTTTCGTTTTGGGCATAGATTTTTTTATTTCGTATCGCTTTGCAAATGACACTGCTTATACTTCTTGCCGCTGCCACACCAACAGGGGTCGTTACGCCCCAACTTGGGCGCGGCAACGGGCTTAGCTAAACCACGGGGCTTTTGCTTTTGACGTTCTTTTTCTTTGGCGCGTTTAACTTCCTCTTCCTGATGCCGCCGATAGTTGGCTGGATATTCAGCGAACCACTTGTGTGGTTTAAACTCTCGACGAGGATGAGCATCGCCTTTCCCATAAGCGCGCTGCACATCTTTCCGGTCAATCACTAACTCATCCACCAGTTCGGCAACGAAAGCCGCTTCGATCAACTCGCGCGCCGCCGGGTCTGCCAACGAAGATAGATCGGTCACCACCGAACTCACCAACTCTATTTCGTCCTCCGTCAATGATCCTTGCCGCGCCACAAAATCTGCCAGCATCTCCCGCAAACTTGCAGCCACCCGCTCCTTCAGTACCGTGTCATCCCGTGTTGCCTCAACAGCGGCAGTGATCGCCATCGCCCGTGGATACCAACGCGGTTCAGGATCACGCGCAGCTGCTAAGGCAGATTCAATCCCTGCTTCGCCAAACGCACTGAGCGCATCGCTGGTGCTTTCCAGAAAATCGGTATCGAACAAACGAAACGTATTTGCCAATGCTGGAATCGCTTGCGGCGAACCATGCAGCGCCAACAAATAGGCCGCATAGTGCAAAGACCAACCCTCCATTTCAGGGTCGGTTAATATTTGGCACAACGGTGTCACCATCGCGTCGCCCTGCGCCATAATCGCCGTCAACAGTTCAGGCGTGGGCCAATCATTCTCCGGAGTCAATTCGCTAACAAGATCGTAAATAGAGTCGGTCATAGATAAAAATCATTACCAGTAGATCACGAGAAAGTAAGCACTCCGAGCGGAGCGGCGGCGCAGTTCCGCCACGCAGTCGAGGAGCGCGGGAAATTATTGTGCTCTCCGCGTCCCTCGACTGCGCGCGAAAAACACGCGCTCCGCTCGGGATGCTTTGGTGATCTGCTAAGAATCAGTATAGAGTAAAGCCTGCATCTTCTCCACTGCCTCGCGCATCTGTTTCGCGCCCCCGAACAACGCCGCAATCTCCAGCGTGGTGCCTTTCTCCGAGAGCGGCGGGATGTGCAGCACCTCATTCCAGTTGAGCAACTGGTTCAAGCCGTGGTCGGCATACTTCTGTAACAACACCTCTAATACTTCACGCGCGGCAGGTGTGAACGTGTTGAAGAAATTTTGGCGTTTGGATTTAAGTTGTTGCGCCCGTTCACGGCGAGTATGTAATGGCGCATTGAACGCCACATGTAATAACAAGTCGAGCGGGTCAGCGGTGGGTTGTTGAGTCACTTCGGCTAGCGCATCTAAATCTACGCCGCGCTGTTGCAGTGCTTCTAAAATTTCGGCGCGTCGTTCACTGATAGGCCAACTTTGCTTAAGGTGTTCAGCCGAAGGCACAATGCGCCGCACGTTATCGCGCGTGTAGTCAGTGTATTGCACCGTGCGTAACACATGCCCCTGCGGGTCGAGCTCATATGCTTGCTCGCCCATGATCCACACTTCCGCGCCATCCACATAATATTTGCGCCGCTCTTTCAACATGGGGTCAAGATTTAACTGCGCGACTGGTGAAGGTGAGTCAGCGGCTTCTGCATCGGGTGGCGGCGTCACCGTGTCCATCACTTCCGTCTCGATCACTTCGCCTTCTTCATTAATCTTCTCAATCTTGGGTGGCGCTTCGGGTTCGCCATCAAATGTTGGGTCAGCAAAGAGTTGGGTCGCGCCAGTGTAATCAATGATGGTGAACCACAGTTTGTTTAAATCTTCGCGCACACGCGTGCCGCGCCCGATGATCTGTTTGAAATCGGTCATCGAGTTGATGGGCTTGAACAGCACCACGTTCTTCACGGTGGGCGCGTCTATGCCTGTAGTGAGCATTTGCGATGTGGTGAGAATCACCGGCGTTGCTTTTTCGGGGTCTTGAAAATCATCGAGATGCCCACGCCCGATCTTGCCTTCATCCGACACCACGCGCGCCACATAATGCGGATACTGCTTCATCAGGTCAGCATTCTCTTGCGCCAATGCCAAACGCATATCGTCGGCGTGTTCCTGATCGACACAGAACACAATCGTCTTCGCCATGCGGTCAGTGCTGCGCAGATATTGGGTGAGATGTTTCGCCACGGCGCGGGTGCGGCTCAACAATGAAATGAGTCGCTCAAAATCTTTTGTGCCATACATCCCATCAGGGATCTCTTTGCCAAACCGATCCAACTCACCCGGCGTAGGCCGCCAACCCGTAGCATCCACTGAAGGGATGACACGTTGCACGCGATACGGAGCGAGAAAACCATCTTCGATACCAGACTTCAAGCTGTAGGTGTAAATCGGATCGCCGAAGTAGGTGTAGGTATCGGCGTTGTCGGTGCGCTTCGGGGTTGCCGTCATACCAATTTGTGCCGCCGATTCAAAATACTCCAGAATCTGCCGCCAACTACCTTCTTCGTTGGCGCTGCCACGATGACATTCATCAACGATGATGAGATCGAAAAAGTCGCGCGGGTATTGGCGATACAAGCCGGGCGCATCTTGGTGATCGGCGATTGCCTGATAGATTGCGAAATACACTTCACGGCTTTTCACGGCACGCCCTTGAATTTTGGCGACGGCATCACCGAGCGGAGTGAAGGTGCGGTCTTTAGCTTGATCCACTAACACGTTGCGATCTGCCAGAAATAGAATCTTGGTCTTGCGCCGCGTCTTCCACAACTTCCACACGATTTGAAACGACACAAACGTTTTGCCCGTGCCGGTCGCCATCGTGAGCAAGATTCGTTTTTGTCCGCGGATCACGGCTTGCACCGCGCGGTTGATGGCGATCTCTTGATAGTAGCGCGGGGTCTTGCCGCCCACTTCGTGATGAAACGGGGCGAGCGCATCTTGCGTATCTTTGGGAGTCGCTAAACCCATTTCGGCGTTGAGCCGTTGCCAGAGGTCATCGGGGGTGGGGAAGGAGTTGAGCACGGTCTCACGGCCGGTGAGGTAATCATGTTCCACGATGCCGCGCCCGTTGGTGCTATACGCAAAACGCAAGCTAAGAATCTCGGCATACTCCATCGCTTGCTGGAATCCGTCACCGGGGCTTCTGTATTCATCTTTGGCTTCAACCACAGCAATGGGGAGATCGTGGCGGTAGCGCAGAATGTAATCGGCGCGTTTACCTTTTTGGCGCGTGTGTCCGCGCCCGGCGGGAATGATGCGTCCATCGGTAAACGCCACTTGCTCACGGATCTGTTCATCCGTCCAACCAGCGGCGTATAGTTTGGGAACTACGTAAGTACGGCAGGTATCGGCTTCGGACATATCAAACTTTAAAACGCAACGAGCCGCCACGCATTTTTGCGGACGGCTCGGAGTGAGTGAGGCTACCACCCCCGTCGCCATCGCCTGAGTGCGCTGGCTATCGGGGATTAGTTTAACATATTTTACTGGGTGTGATACATTCCAAAAATTCCTTTGACAACTTCCTTGGGTTAGATATAATGCTTCCAGTCAGGGCCCCGTAGCTCAATGGCAGAGCAGTTGACTCTTAATCCTACGCCCCAAGCTTGAGTCAATGGCCCTTCCTCAACCCTCCAACCAGTGTATGTTGATTCGGTGAAAAACGAATCATCTGCCCTATTCAAGCACCCGAAAACCATTCGGGCGCTTTTTTTACTCCCTACAGAGCAACAGACTCGTTGAAAAAAGCGCCTCATTCCAGTATGAGGAGACGCTATGAACACATCGCTCGACAAATTGATCAACGGTTTCAAATTAAGCAATGAAGCCGCAGGGTTATCGCCACGTACTACGCAATGGTATGACCGTATCTTGAAATCTTTTTTGAAATGGCTCAAGCAGCAAGGACATCCTATTGAGGCTGACAAGATTACCGCGCCGATGATTCGTGAATATATTACAACTCTACAAACAAAAGGTAAGCGATATGTTGAGCGCCCATTTCACCCAAAAGAGGAGCGCCCTATGTCGCCCTGTAGTGTTCGTGGTCATTGTTCATCACTCTCAGCGTTTTTTAATTGGGCAGAGCGCGAAGAGCTGATTACAGAAAACCCGATGCGAAAAATACCAAAACCAAAAGTGCCGAAGTTGCTGTTAGCGGGATTCTCGCAAACGGAAGTGCAGGCGTTGATTAAGGCGTGCGCTTCTCTTCCCGAAGATACTGCACTTAGAGAAAAGGCGATCATTTTATTTTTGGTGGACACCGGCGTGCGGATTTCAGAGTTGTTATCTCTTACGACAGACAACTTGAAGTTGGAAGAAGGTCGTGCTCTCGTAATGGGGAAAGGAGCGAAAGAGCGCTATGTTTTTCTCGGTAAGGCAACCAAAAAAGCATTGTGGAAGTATTTCAGTTTTGGTCGCCCCGAACCTGCGCCGAATGTTAATCGAGTGTTCATCACGCGATCAGGCAGACCTTTGCGATATCGGAATGTGTCAACCTATTTGAGACAACTCATCTGAGTAATTACTGTAGATTGGCGGGGTCTACAGCCACGTTTTTAACTGCGTTCGCCGTAGGAGTCTCTTTCTTCGGCGGATTGATCCACACCGCTGTTGGAAGTTGCGGGGGGTGTGGTCGCCCTTTAACAAATCGCTCGGGATGAGCCGCATAGGCCAATTGTAAAACGCGCTGACGTTCTGCGAAAAGTTGATTCGCTTGCCCGTAGTGTACTGCTTGCGGCGTCATCAACCCAATGCCACTGTGTCGATGCTCGGTGTTATACCAAGGGAAGAAGGATTGCGCCCAGGCGCGAGCATCGGCTTGGCAGCCGAACCGATCCGGGTAGTCCGGCCGATACTTCATCGTCTTGAACTGCGATTCCGAAAACGGATTGTCATTCGAGACATGCGGGCGTGAATGACTTTCGGTCACACCGAGATCGGACATGAGCAGGGCGACGGGCTTGGCGATCATCGAGCCCCCGCGATCGGCATGAATAGTCAGTTGCTCCGGTGGGATTTGTTGCTTGTCACAGGAGACCGTGATCAATTCTTGCGCGAGTACACTCGACTCGCAGTCGGCGATCAGCCAACCGACGACGTAGCGGCTGAAGATGTCGAGCATCACATACAAATAATAATAGGTCCACTTCGTGGGTCCTAAAAGTCGGGTGATGTCCCAACTCCAAACTTGATTGGGCGCCGTCGCTAACAATTCCGGCTTGGTGTAATTCGGATGGCGCAGTTGATCGCGTCGCTCACGAATCTCCTTGTTTTCAGCCAGAATTCGATACAAAGTGGAAACTGAACACAAGTAACGTCCGTCATCCAATAATGCGGCGTAAACTTGCCGTGGCGCGCAATCTTGAAAACGTTCACTGTTCAAAGTCGTGTGCACAATTTCTCGCTCGGTCTCACTCAATTGGCGCACGGGTAAATTTTTTACGCGAGATGTGGATTGGGTCTGCGGTTGCCGGGCGCGATATAAACTGCTGCGCGGCACGTTGAGGACGGCGCAGGCATTCGTCAGTCCAATCTCGGACGCGAGTTGTTCCGTAACCTGAATCATGGCGCTCCGTTGCTCTCGTCCGCTGTCAGCCCGAGGAGCCGCGAAAGTTTTTTTTGGACATCAATAATCGTTTCGGCGCGTTGAAGTTGTATTTTCAAATTTTCATTCTCGCGTTTCAACTGGGCAATCTCCGCTGCCTGCGGATCGGATTTGCGTCCGCGCTTCTGGGGTGTCAATCCTTGCGCTTCTCCGTCAGCCCGTTGACGGCGCCAGTTAGTGATATGGGATGAATACAAACCTTCCCGTCGTAGCAGCGCACCCCGTTCACCGCGCGAACAAGCCTCTGCCGCGTGCAGGATGCGCTGTTTGTACTCAGCCGTAAAATGACGTGGGCGGGGTTTGACGATCACTTCCGGGTTGGGCACTGCTAGTGTTGTGCGTGCTTCATTATTATTGGAATTTGATTCGGAATTTGAGGCGTGAGACATATCTGGATTCCTTCACTTTAGACATCAATTGATCGGCTTCAGTTGTCTCACACATTGTGACACAGAGGGCCTTGAGGGTCGAGGTTGAGGGAGTCGGTTGCAAACGAAACGTTACTCGCAACTCTCGACGCACCGCACTGACTCCGCGCAAGCCCCATGGACGTTTTTGCACACGGCGATAGGCTTGCACTACCAAGCGACGAATCGTGGAGGAATAGGCATATGGATTGCGTTTCGGTTTTCGTGATTGGCTCTGCAATCCTTTCCAGCCGTGTTTGCGGTAACGTTTCTTACATTTACACAACCACGCACGGCTACGCGGTACGATTTTTAGCATGATGAAGGTGCGAACACCTTTTAGCCAGAGACGGATCGCTTTCTTCCGTTGATGTCGTTCTTCTGTCTCGTTCATGGTTACTCCTTTGAGGAGTAGCATGAACCCATTTTGTTATGATCGTGACACTCGTTTTAACTCAACACTGTTCACGATGTCGTGACCCAAAAGTGTCTACGATGTCGTGAACCCTGACAGCTAACATTTATGCGGGTATTGGGGGAGTGCCTCAGTATCTTGAATTGCTAGATCCAAAGCGTTCAGCCGAAACGAACATGCGAAGTTTATTATCCTCGAGCATGATCATGGATGACGCGGCTGCTTTGCTGCGCGATCAGCTGGGTGAACCGCGCAATTATGTGGCGATTGTTGAATCTATCGCCGCAGGTTTTACCCGAAGCAGTGATATTGCAAAAATGTCCAACTTACAAGATTCGAGTATCAGTA
>CAKKQG010000225.1:2834-4690 GCA_919901875.1 Anaerolineales bacterium | reverse complement strand
GCTCTAAATGAATTAGTGTAGAATAGAGATCATGATTCAAGCCAATAGATATACTCCACTTGTCGCAACTTTGCTTGTAGCTCCGGCGATTTTGTTTCTTGTTCTCTATCTTCGCGCGCCGCAAATAATTTTTGTCGAGTCGCCTCAAATTTCCACGCGCCACTTAGCTGATGGCACAGAGGGATTAACCAAGCAAACGGCGTTGCACCTCTCTAAAATGCAAAAAGGCAAGAGCATTGGCGGCTTCCCCGGCTTTGAGCCGCCGGATGATGACGAGCGATACAAACGCAAAGTAAAAGACGGGGAGTATAATGCTCAAGACGTTAATAATTGGGTGAAGGAGATCAATAATTTTCTTCGCCAGATCGCTGATAAGAATCCGGGTATGACTTTAGCAGAGATTTTGCAAAAACAAGGACTGATTGCAGAGCAAGTTGGAAATTTCTTAAACGCGTTGCGAGATGCCCATCTCGCCGCCATAGGCATGGAACATTTCGGCGTAACAACGGAAACTGTAAAAACTCTTGAAAGTTTGATGCGCCAGTTAGGAGTCGCTCCATGGTAGTAGAAAGTATTCGCCCATTTTTTCGCACCCACGACGGACTTAAGATCGTTTTGCAACTTGAAGACTGGCCTGCGGAGTTGCCATTGCCCCCCAACACCTCAATTGTTGGAATGGGTGAAGATCACAAAGAATTAGTGCATCCTTATTGGCGTTTTGTATTTGAATCTGAGAAAACGATTCAAGTTGTTGGAGGCTGGTTTAAATTTGCTCTGCCATTACCGGATACCATTGATTGGTATAAAAAACAGTTGAGTTCGCTAGGATGGCATCTGAGCGAAGAAAGTAATCATCGAGATGATTGGACAGTGCTTCTCTTTGTCTGCCCCGAAAAAAACGCCCGTTTGAGATTGAGCTTGCAAAGATGGGAGAATCTTAACGAGACGCGGCTCCTTGTAGCGCGCATTACAGAGCATGTATATGCCTATGTGGAAGAAATTCCTCAAACGCAGATTCCTCTCCCCATCGCAGAAGAAGCGATTCGCTGACTCATGACCTCTGACAATAAACTTATCCCTCTCGCCAAAGCGTTGTTCGCCGTAGTGGTGTGGGGCGCGTCGTTCATTGCTACGAAGGTGGCGGTGGGTGAAGCCTCGCCTAACACGATTGTTTGGCTGCGTTTTGCGATGGGCGTGATCATTTTAGGTTGGGCAGTCTTCTCGCGCAAACAATTTAAATGGATCACGCTGAAAGAACTCGGCTATTTTTCTTTGCTGGGTTTTCTGGGCATCACCTTTCACCAATGGTTGCAATCGAACGGTTTAGTCACGGCGCAAGCGACGACGACAGCATGGATCGTGGCGACCACGCCGATCTTCATTGCCCTCTTAGGGTGGCTCGTGTTGAAAGAGCGACTCGGTTGGTTTCGTGTGGCGGGTATTGCTTTGGCGGCGTTAGGCGTGTTGCTCATCGTCAGCAAAGGCGATCTCAACTCGTTGACGATTGGCAAATTTGGAACGGTGGGCGATTACTTGATCATGATCAGCGCGGTCAACTGGGCGGTGTTCTCGGTGTTATCGCGCGATGGACTCAAAGATCATCCGGCGGCGCGCATGATGTTCTACGTGATGACGCTCGGCTGGATTTTTCTCTCGATCCTGTTCGTCGCCGGATCGGGCTTCAACGAATTGAATCGACTCACATCGTCCGGTTGGATCGCAGTCATATTTCTTGGAGTGTTCTGTTCGGGCATCGCTTATATTTTTTGGTATGACGCGCTTCAAGAGATTCCAGCATCGCGTTTGGGCGTGTTGCTTTACATTGAGCCGCTCGTTGCCGTTGTGGTCGCGGCGAT
>CAKKQG010000225.1:0-2734 GCA_919901875.1 Anaerolineales bacterium | reverse complement strand
AATCAGAAATAATGCCGCGCTGATTGCGGCTCCAGCCAACGTTGCCAAAAAATTTACCATATCATTATCGAGCCATCGCCAACCGCGAAGCGGACGTGTTAATGCGCCGCACAAGTGTTGGGGATGGCGTTCTGTTTCTTTGCGGCAGTGATCGCAATAATAGATCGCTTGCACGGTTGCGCCGAGCACGCTGTCGAAAAGCGATGCAAGTAAACCAACGACTGCAATCATCAAAGATATGATGAAGGGATTAGGGATCAGTAATTGGTAGCTAGTGATCAGCGCGGTGAGGGCGACAAGTGCTGATCCAGCGAATGCGGCAAACGTCCCCATCACCGTGATGCCGCCGCTTGTGCCGACTTCCACTTCGTGTGCCGTCGTGATCAATCGCGGCGGCGTTTTACTTAATACACCCAACTCCGTCGCCCACGTATCAGCATTTGCCGTTGCCAGCGCGGCGGCGCAGGCGACCCACCACACAGGGTTTTGAGTTAAACCAAAAGCTGCCATGCACACGGCGGCGACACCACCATTCGCCAGCGCTTGCGCCAGATCGCGTTGTGATCCTTTTGAAAATTTTTCGGCGAGAGATTCTTTTTGCGACTCTTTAAATCGCGAGAGCGCACTGGACGAGATGAAGAAGACAAGCAGCAACGCCGCGCCGCCGAATCCGCCAAAACCAAAAACGAGTCCGCCGGTGAGGATCGCTCCGACGACTCCGCTTCGACTTAATGTTCCGCGTTTATAGGCGAGATAACCGATGAGGCTGGCGAGAAGAAAACCAAGAAGAAGATTCACTTCAGAAGAGAAAACCAAACGCCCCAACCCACAAAAATACTTGCACCAATGTTGAACCGAGCCACAACAGGTATGCCGCCGGGCGTTCGGCGCGGCGAATGTAAAATGCGCCGCCGATCACGGCATTGATGATCCACACCAAGCCGCCGATGGCGGGGAGGATGAACAACCCTACGGGTGAGCCGACTCGATCCACCTGACCGGTTGTATCAAAGTGAAGCGGGATTTCATTGGCGAGGAAGGGAACGCGGATCGAAACTGCGACGAGTAAGATAAAGGGCAAGATCAATCCAATGCCGATGAGGACGAGCGCTAGCCGATCTCGCCAAATTTCCCAGTCGTAAAATTCTGGACGGTTAACTTCGTATTCGATTTCGGCTTCGATGCCTTTGCGTCCCTCGCCCTCGAAACTTTGCACGAAGCCTTGAAGATCAGTTGGCGAGATAACATAACTGCCCGCGCTGGTGATGAGGATAATCTGCCCACTTTGCGGCGTGGTGGCGTAATACATCAGGTCGCCAACTTTCTCGCTATGACCACGCCCAACCAAACAACCGGGCCACCACAGACCGCGTGGCGCAAGATCGGTTTCGAGATCGTTACCCACGATCAGTCCGGCGATCTCATCCATCGGGATGATCTGCCGCACCGGACCCCACACAATGACTAAAGCATTTTGGGTGAAGAGATATTTGGCGTTGATCAAACAGAAGGTGCGATAGGTGATCACAGTCAGCACCGGCAAGCTGACGATTATCAACACGACCCAGATAGATGTGAGGAAGTTAACGGGTGTGCGAAAGAGGATGACGAGGAACAGTAAGTTCGCCGCCGCCAGCAAAGTGATGGCGCTTATGCCGATGGTTAAACCCAACGTGCGAGGGGGATGATGCATTGATTAGCGGATGGCAGATAGCAGGTGGCTAATGGCGAATGGCTGATAGCAAGATGTTTCGCGCTATCAGCCATTCGCCATCTGCTATTCGCTAGGGTTACGCCGCGACTTTCTCGTTCACATACACCGGCGCGCACCAACTGCGATACTTGGGCGCTTTGCCGCGCACGACGTTGTCGTATAACTCGCGCAGATCGGAAACCACCGCGCCGATCTTACCCGTGCCGATTGGGCGATGATCCACATTAGTGATTGCGGTGATCTGCACGCCCGTGCCGCAGAAGAAAGCTTCATCGGCGAGATAGACTTCGGTGCGATCAATGGGTCGCTCGACAACATCCATGCCGATCTCGTCGCGGATGAGAGTCAGCATTGTGCGCCGCGTGATGCCTTCAAGGATGTTTTCGGTGACAGGTGGAGTGACGGCAACCCCGTTGCGGACGATGAAGAAGTTGGCGGCTGACCCTTCGGAGACATGCCCTTCTTGAGTCAACACCAACGCTTCGTCGAAGCCAGCCAGCTCCGCATCCGATTTAATGAAAGCCGAATTGACGTACGCCCCGCCGATCTTGCCGCGCGCCGGAATCATGTTGTCGTCAATGCGCCGCCACGATGAGAATGTGACGTGCGCGCCGTTTTGGTTTTTGATGTATTGACCAAAGGGGATGGTGACGATGGAGAGTTCGGCATGGAGTCCATGTAACTTCACGCCGATCATCTCGTCGCCATAAAAGGCGAGCGGGCGAATGTAAACATCTTCGTGATGATCTTCGGCGCGGAGTAGATCGATCAAGCCGTTGGTGAGTTCGTCTTCGGAATAGGAAAGTTCCATTCGCATTAAGCGAGTGGATTGAAGGAAACGGCGGAAGTGATCGAACGGGCGGAAGACAAACATTTGATTTTCATCGTCGTTCCAATAGCCGCGCATCCCGCCGAAGACCGACGTGCCGTAGTTGAGAGCGTGGGTCAGCACGCCGACTTTGGCTTCACCGTACGGGATAACTTTTCCGCGAAAGAATGCATAGTTGGGAAGTGGCATAG
>CAKKQG010000224.1 GCA_919901875.1 Anaerolineales bacterium | reverse complement strand
AGTGAATCGCGGCATCAACTCGTAGATTACTATGGTCAACTTACAGCTTACATCTTCGATCCTTACAGCATCGCTTTGATGAAGATTGATCGCGCGTTCGAAAGAGACTTGGAAGATATATATTTCTTGATTCACAACGGCTACATTCAAATTGAACTTCTGGAAAAATATCTCAACGAAGTAGCGCAACGTTCCGACGAGCCGATTAAGTTGCGAAAGAATTTCGAAGAGATGAAGCGCGGCTTATAAAATGTCATCCATGACCCCCCTCTCCTCCGACCTTTGCATCAAGTGCAACATCTGCACAGCGGCTTGCCCCGTTGCGGCGGTGACAGATTTATTTCCGGGGCCCAAAGCCGTTGGACCGCAAGCGCAGAGATTCCGTCATCCGAATTTGCCTTCACCCGATCACTCGCTCGATTATTGTTCGGGGTGCGGCGTGTGTTCGTTGGTGTGTCCGCACGGCGTGCAGATCGCCGAGATGAATTCGATTGCCCGCGCCGAGATCATTAGGCGAGACGGCTTGCCATTGCGTAATTGGCTCGTGGGCAGATCAGAGTTGCTAGGCAGAGTCGGCAGCACCTTTGCGCCGCTGTCCAACATCCCACTTAAGATCAAACCGTTGCGCGTCCTCATCGAAAAGTTTATTGGGATCGATTCACGCGCGGTGTTTCCAGATTTCTCGCGCCAAACGTTTCGATCATGGTTCAACAAATCGGAGATGAGCCAGCAAGTGATCGGGATGAGGAAGGTGGCGTACTTCCACGGGTGTGCCGCCAACTACTATGAACCGCGCGTGGCGCAAGCGGCGATGGAAGTTTTGAAACGCAACAGCATCAAAGTGGTTTTGCCGGAACAAAATTGTTGCGGCTTGCCTATGCAATCGAATGGCGATTTCGAATCAGCACGCGCACTCGCCCGCGCTAATGTGAAGTCACTCGCGGAGTGGGTGCGAGAAGGTTATGCCATTGTGGGTCACTCGACAAGTTGCACGCTCGCCCTCAAACATGAGTATGGAAGTATTTTGGGAATTGATGACGAAGAGGCGGAGCTCGTTGCAAAAAATACTTACGACATCTTTGAGTATTTGCAAACGCTCGATGACGAAGGAGTGCTCAACACGCGATTCATCCAACGCGAAGAGAAAGTTTTGTATCACGCTCCGTGCCAACAACGCACGCATGGCTTTGGTCGCCCCGCCGCCGACTTTATGCGCCGCTTCGGGTTCACCGTCACCGAGTCCCGCGCCGATTGCTGCGGTGTGGCGGGGACGTACGGATTGAAGACGGGCAAATACGAGATCGCCGAAGCGGTTGGTAAAAATTTATTCGAGCAGATCGCTGATGTGAATCCGCAAAGAGTTGTATGTGATTCGGAAACGTGCCGTTGGTGGATCGAAGCGCAGACGGGCAAGAAGACGGTGCATCCGATTGAGATCATGGCGGAAGCGTATCGAGGAAGGAGAAGTAATTAGTAATTGGTAATCGCCAATTACTAATTACCAATTACTATGCGCTTTTTGGTTTACGGCGCTGGCGCCATCGGCGGTTACATCGGCGGGTCGCTCAAACTCGCGGGTGAGGACGTGACGTTTTTAGATCGTCCCGAACCGGTAGAGATGTTACGTCAGCGCGGCATCACGATTCATGATGCGAAATACGGAACACGCAATACAAAAAACTTACAACTCGTCACTTCGCCTCAAGAAGCTTTCGCCAACGGTTCTTACGATTGCATCATCGTCGCCATGAAATCATTTGATACAGAGGCGGCTATTCGCAATTTGCCATCAGCCATTAGCCATCAGCCATTAGCCATCTTGAGTTTTCAAAACGGCATAGAAAACGAGCCGACGATTGCCTCATTCATTGGCAAAGACAATGTCATCGCCGGCACAGTGTTAACAGCCATCGGCGTGCCGCAGTTTGGCGAGATCATCGTCGAAAAGAATCGCGGCGTGGGCGTGTGGAGCGGCCACGCTCTCAGCAAGCAAATTGCGCGGGCATTGACTCGCGCCGGCATTCATACCCAACTCTACAAAAACGCCGAGGCGATGAAATGGTCGAAGATGCTGACGAACATTATGGCGAATGCTACGGCGGCGATCTGCGATCTGCCCACTTCAAAAGTTTTGCAACATGCAGGTTTGTATCAAATCGAGATCGGCGCGTTACGAGAAACGTTGGCGGTGATGAAAGCAAAGAACATTCCCGTTGTAGGGCTGCCGCGCACGCAAACAACGGCGTTGGCGTTTGCGGTTCGCAACTTGCCGCCAGCACTCTATCAACCGATTCTGATTCGCATGGTCGGCGGCGGGCGCGGCGACAAACTGCCGTCGTTCCATCTCGATCTCAAAGCGGGACGACCAAAAACAGAAGTGAGTTACCTCAACGGCGCCATTGCTCGGCACGCCGAACAGGTTGGACTCTCTGCTCCGATCAATCAAAAGTTAAGCGAGATACTTGAATCTATTGTGACAGGAAAAGTTTCGTGGGAAGAATATCGCAACAGACCAGAAAAGTTAGCGAGAGAAGTTATTGGCAATTAGAGATTGGAGATTTGAAGTCGGAAGTTGGATATTGGAAGTTGGATGTTGGACACTTCACCCGAAATTTGGAATTTGGGATTTTGAGATTTGGGATTTCGGATTTTATTCTTGTTCATTGTTCATTACTTTGGTATAATCTCGCTCGAACTTCGGGGCGTGGCGCAGCCCGGCTAGCGCACTTCAATGGGGTTGAAGGGGTCGGAGGTTCAAATCCTCTCGCCCCGACTTTCAAAACAACGCTTCTCAAATTTGGGATGCGTTGTTTTTATTTCAATACCAAGACCTCCGAGTTCTTAAAGAACTCGGAGGTCTTCGGAAAAGGATTTTTTCATGCCCAAGAAAAAACTCATCGCAGCCGAAGACCTTTACGAATTACAATTTGTCGAAGACCCACAACTCTCTCCCGATGGCAAGCACATCGCCTTTGTGAAGATGAGCCTCGATAAACTCACCAACAAATACAAACGCTCGATCTGGTTAACCGATCTCTCGACGGCGACACCGACGACGCGCCAATTCACTTTTGGATCCAAACCCGATACGTCTCCGCGCTGGAGTCCGG
Source organism: Anaerolineales bacterium (assembly GCA_919901875.1). Lineage (GTDB taxonomy): Bacteria > Chloroflexota > Anaerolineae > Anaerolineales > VGOW01 > VGOW01. Next base: position 2,792 of record CAKKQG010000224.1, on the reverse strand, counting down.
ATGGCAAGACTCTCGCTTTTGTTTCTGCGCGCAATGATAAGCCGCAGATTTTTTTAATCGCTCTCGATGGCGGTGAAGCGCGAGCCCTCACCTCAATGCCCAATGGCGCAACGAATCCGGTGTGGAGTTCGGATGGCAAACGACTCGCGTTTAATTCACGCCTGAACGCAGAAGAACGCAAACGCGAAGACAGCGGCAAAGACGATGCACCCCCATCGAATGAACTCGAAGCGAAGCACCGCACAGAGATCAAAGAAGATGAAGAGAAAAAGAAAACTGATCCACGCATCATCACCAAACTGCCTTATCGCACCGGCACGGAATATCTTGATGATCGTTACACGCACATCTACGTTATGGACGTGCCGCAGAACGGCGAGAAAGTTAAACCCTCTCGCCTGACCGACGGCGATTACAATTTCGGCGAGATCGCCTGGACGAAAAAGGGCGACGCCATTATCTCGACACAGAGTCACGATCCCGATTATTCTCCGTGGGAACATACCGCGCTTATTCGCCTCCCCGTCGCCGCAAAACGCAAACCGTATCACTACATCACCGCGCGCGGACACGACTACTTCAATCCCAAAGTCTCGCCCAACGGAAAATGGATCGCCTCACTGCGCGTGATCGATCAAGGATCATTCGGACACACGGCTCATCTCGCAGTGATGCCGTCAACGGGCGCGGAAGCTGTTGATCTGACGTTGAGCTTAGATCGTAGTGTGGAAGCCTATCAATGGTCAGCCGATTCAAAGTGGCTCTACTTTCAAGCGGGGGATCAGGGTGACACAGGCATTTACAGAATTGGCGTGAACGGCGGCGTCCCCGAAAAAATTGTGAGTGGTCATCGCGTCGTATTAAGTTTCAGCGTTGACGATGATCGTTCACTGGCATTTGTCGCTTGCACTCCTGAGCGCCCCGTTGATCTCTACCTGAGCAAAGGCAAATCTGAAAAACGACTCACCGACTTCAACAAAATTCTGTTAGCCGAAAGAGAAGTTGCCAAAACGGTTGAGGTTCGTTACAAGGCGCGCGATGGACGCGAGATACAAGGTTGGTATCTCAAGCCGATCCATTTTAAAAAGAATCGCAAGTATCCAATGGTGGTGAGTATGCACGGCGGACCTCATGTGATGTGGTCGCCCAGCACGCCTTCGATGTGGATCGAATGGCAGCTGCACGCGGCGCGCGGTTACGCCGTGTTTTATTGCAACCCTCGCGGCGCGGATGGCTACGGCGATGAATTTTCTACGACGATTCAAAACGGTTGGGGCGAAGAGCCGATGCACGATATTCTGACGGGCGCAGATCGAATCGTCGAGATGGGTTTCGTGGATACGAAACGCATGGCGCTCACCGGCGGGAGCTATGCCGGTTACATGTCGGCGTGGATCGTCGGACATGATCATCGTTTTGCTTGCGCGTGGGCGCAGCGCGGTTTGTATTCGCTCATGTCGTGGTATGGCACGACGGACATTCCGCAATTGGTGGAACGCGAGTTTGAGTTAATGCCATTTGATGACATGAAGAAGGCGTGGCGACATTCGCCGCTGGCTTACGTGCGCGAGATCAAAACGCCGTTGGCGATTGAACATCAAGATCAAGATTATCGTTGCCCGGTATCGGATGCCGAACAACTTTACACATCGTTGAAGCGGTTACGCAAAACGGTGGTGTTCTATCGTTACCCACGCGAAGGGCACGAGATGAGCCGCAGTGGCGAGCCGCATCACCGCGTGGATCGTTTGAACCGCATGATGGCGTGGTTTGATAAATACTGTAAGAAATAATTCTACGAAATACGCAATACGAAATACGTATTGCGTATTTCGTGTTGCATGATGAAATTTTCTTCTCGCCTTAATTGGAATCTGACTCCGAACCCCCTCACCCAACTGCTCGACGCCAAGCGGGCGCAGGGGATACCGATTCTCGATCTCACCGAATCGAATCCCACACGCGCCAGATTCACTTACGATGATGCCGCCATCCTGAGCGCGATGGCACAGCCGCAGGCGATGAAGTATGAGCCGTCGCCGCGCGGGTTACTGAGCGCGCGCGAAGCAATTACCAATTACTATTTACAAAAGAATAAACGAGTTGATGCCGACTCTATTTTTTTAACCGCCAGCACCAGCGAAGCCTATTCTTTCTTATTCAAACTTCTGGGCGATGCGGGCGATGAGATTCTTGTGCCGCAGCCGAGCTATCCATTGTTTGAATTTTTGGCGGGGCTAGAGTCACTGAGGACGATTCATTATCCGTTGCGTTACACAACAGACCCTTCGGGTTTTATCCACTCCGCTTCGCTACGGGACGCTTCGCGAAACCCGAAGGGTCTAGATGAGGGTTGGCAGATTAACTTTGAAGTCCTGCGCGAGTCGATCAGCGAAAAGACGAAAGCAATTGTGATCGTCAATCCGAATAACCCTACAGGGAACTATGTCAAGAAAGATGAGCTCGAAAAATTAAATAGATTGTGCAGCGAGAGGAAAATCGCGCTGATCGTGGACGAAGTTTTTTCGGACTACGCCAATGGCGAAGACGCAAATCGAGTCGAGACAGTTGTGGGCAACGAAGGCGCGTTGACGTTTGCCCTGAGTGGACTCTCCAAAGTGGTTGCCCTGCCGCAGATGAAGTTAGGCTGGATTCAGGTAAGCGGGGAGAAGAAGTTAGTCGAAGAGGCGGCGGCGCGGCTGGAGTTGATCGCCGACACATATCTTTCAGTGGCTACTCCCGTTCAACACGCAACGCCGAAATTATTAACGATGCGCGAATCAATACAAAAG
>CAKKQG010000223.1 GCA_919901875.1 Anaerolineales bacterium | reverse complement strand
ATCCTCGCCGCCTTCGCGGGCGATGAACCCATAGCCCTTGCCGTTGTTAAACCATTTGACCGTACCAACAATACGCTCTGACATTTTAAATGTCTCCTTGAGAAATAGTGTTAGGGCAGTGGTTCTATCGGAGCGGTCAAACAAAACGGCTCACGCGGTTTGCGTGAGCCGTTGTCGTACTACTTCCAACAAGAACTTACGTGCAACCTACGCCAGAAACTTTATCACGCAAATAAATCAGAGTCAAGAATCAGTTTCATTTTTATCGTAAGCCGACTGTGCCGCCTGCCACAAGCGTTGATATTCGGGGCGCACGCTGGGGTCGAGTTTGTCGGCGAAATCGAGGGGGAGTCTCAGCGTGGTAATCAAGTCTTGCACATCGGCTAAGTCGCGCAGACGATGTGAGGCGGAAAGCCCCGAAGCCAGTTTGAGTTCGATTAATTTTTCAAGCGTAATGACACGAATACCGTTGACTTCTATATATGCGGTTGATGGATCAGGGAAGACGACAGGCTTCGGCTTACCGTCGCCGGGATATTCGCCTGTAATCAAAACTTCAATTGTGGTTTGCGACGTTGTATCTCGAAAAGATTTCCGCGCTCCTGCGAACGCTTGCACATATCCCAAGCCGACACATTTTTTGATAAATTCGTCAATAGATTCAGATGTCATTAAAATATCAATGTCGCGTGTCATGCGTTCGTAGTCATGTAGGTTGAGCGCCATGCCGCCTACAACAGCATATGGAATCTGTTCCTCGTTCAATCTACGGGCGAGACGTTCTAGAGTGTTGTAAACCACACCTTGCTTCATAAAAAACTCCTCCGCCTCTTGCAGGCGTTGTGAAATTGATCGAACGCGCAAACTTTCTAAACGAGTTGCTACCACATCTGCAATTATACTCCCTCCATCAACGGCTTGACTGCGTTTTCTGTGTCGCCGCCCGCACCATCAACCCCAGAAACAAAATGATAGCGATCTCGTTCAACAACCCGCCCCATGAACGCAAGACTGGATTAAAGATCACGTCGCCGACGACGCGCATGATGAGCGAAGCGTGAAGCAAGACAAGGGGAACGTAAAATTTGGACTGATACTGAATCTGAATGCCGATGATCGCCGGAACAATGATCGGCGCGTGACCGAAGATCATGGAGAAGACGAAGCCAATCAAGGCAGTGTGCAGCATCACGTCGTAGATCGATCCTGCGCTGAAATAGTCCGCCCATGTAATCCAAGAGACACCCGCGACGATGATCCAAATATAACCGGGTAGCAAGCACGCCGCTACGAATCGAGTTAAGCCCGTTTGCCGAATCGTTTTGCGCGCCACGTCGAAGCGAATGAGCCACAAGCCCAAGGCGACCAACCCCGCGCCGCCGATTTGGATTCCGAGTTGGAAAGTGAAGAGTGAAAAGATCAAGCCAACGATGAAAATGCTGGCGCTGATCACGAAGGCGATGATCGAAGATCGTTTGAGCATGACCACGCGCGAAAGTTCGAGTCGTTCACCGGCGATGGTGATCACCAGAAAGCCGACCCACCATGGGGCGATGTGCGGTAAAGAAAACCCGGCAAGCCACAAGGCATTGCCGATGACCCAAGAGAGTGAGCCGATGATCAGGGCAACGCTCGCCCACTCTAAATTAAACTTGAAGTGTTGATAGTATGCGAGGCTGAATGAGATGAGCAGAACCAAGCTGCCCAACAGGATCAAGCCGCGCGCGATCACATCGGGCAGTCCGATAAGCAGTGACGCTGTCCCGGCGGCTGTGAGGGCGGGGGCAAGATACGGTAACCGCTTTTGTAAAGCGACGGCGCGCTCCAAGCTAATCAGCGTCCCCAAGAATCCGCTGATCATTAATTGCCCGTGCAGCGCCACTTGAAGCGGCGGCAACTGCCAACCGATTCTCACCAAGCCTGCCCACAGCCCGATGAGCAGGGCGATGGCGGCGACGAGCATAAAAGGAAGTCGGTAACGGATGTCGTTCATTTCTTCAGCATGAGCAACAACATGACGAGCGCGGTTCTGGCATTAACACTGTGCGGCAGGTTTGCTTCCATGCGTGCCCATGTTCCTTCGTGCGCTTCGACAGTATCTTTGCCAAGCGTGAGCGTGCCTTCGCCTTCAAGGATGTGAATGATCGCCGGCATCGAGGCTGTGTGTTCCGACAGCTCTTGCCCCGCCGCAAAGGTGAACAGCACCGCTTTGAGTTGCTCATCGTTGTAGATCGTGCGGCTGATAATGCTGTCCGATTCAACTGTAGGAAGTTGCGACGGCAAATTAAAAAGTGTGTAGGGTGTCATAGTGTTCTCTCTTTTGCATCAGGTATAATCGTTTTTGATGTCTGTCGCGCTTTCACCTGCTTCGGTTATTGAATTGCTCAAGCGGTTGCCGTTGTTCAACTCACTCCCCGAACGCGATCTCGCTTGGTTAGCAGATCGCACTCGTGTGGATCATCTTGAGCGCGACGCGGTGATTTTTTATCAGGGCGATCCGTGTGAGCGAGTGTGTATCTTGCGGCAGGGGCAGGTGAAAATCGTTCATCACGATGAGGGCGGACGCGAAGTGATTCTAGAAATGATCTCGTCGGGCGAAGTGTTCGGTGGCGCGGTGTTGTTCATGCCGCATCACCCGGCAACGTCGAAAGCGATGGAAGACGCGGACGTTGTCAGCTTCTCCAGCGAGTCCTACGCCGAGTTTTTATCCTCCCATCCCGACGTGACCATCAAGTTAATACGCATGCTGGGGATGCGTTTGCATTCGATGATGGGCTTGCAAGTGTTGGCGGGTGAGCGTGTGGAGCGGCGCATGGCTCATATAATACTTAAACTTGCGTCACGAGTTGGACGCCCTGAAGACGAAGGCGTGTTGATCCCCATCTCCCTCTCACGCCAAGATTTAGCAGAGATGGCAGGCACCACGTTAGAAACTGCTATTCGCACCATGTCACGTTTTCGCGCGCAGCAATTGATCAAGACTCTGCGTGGTGGCTATCTACTCATCACCAATGAAGAGGCGTTGAGGCAGATGGCAACTAAAACGTAATTTACTCCTCTTTTTTCTCCTCCACTGTTCCCCGTTTACAAAAAGGATATGTGCCGCACATTGGGGGCGGTGTGTGGGCGATCTTCTTGCCGCAATTGTGGCAAACCACTTCCATTTGATAACACAAGACTTCTACTTCCGGTTCGCCGCAATGAGGGCAGGTGATGTAGTCCAGATAGGGATCAGGAAGCGGCAGCCCCGTGTGTGGATCGGTGCGCGTGAGGTCATTGACATCCAGATCGTCATGCAGCTCGGTGTCTGTCTGATTAACATCCCCTTGTATCTTCTTCACATCATCACTCCTCAAACACAATGCGCCACACCTGACAGGTCTTGCCGAATTTAACACCTGCCGAATTGTAAACAGACCTGTCAGGTGTTGTCGAAACACGAAAGTGGTTTTTATACGTCTCCTAAACGCGCCCCGATTATTTGACGATGGTGCGAATGAAGGCGACGATGTCGTATAGGTCTTTCTCGGTGAACGACGGGTTGCCGCCTTTGGGAGGCATATCCACGCCGGTGGTGTTCGCCTTGTCACTCGCCGGACGACCTGTGGTGACGAAAGTGACCATCTGATCATCTGACTGACCTTTGATGAAGGTGCTGGTGGTCATGTCTTTGCCCAAACCGGGAATGCCTTTGCCTTCAGGTCCATGACACGAAACACAGGTTGATGAAAATTTTGTTTTGCCCGCCGTCGCATCACCTTTCATCTTGGCGGGCGCGCCCGCGCCCCCACCCGAGGCGGCTGGGGCGCCGCCGCAGGCGGCGATCAACACCGCGCCGACGATAAGCAGCGACAACATATAAAATACTTTGACTTTCATTTTCTTTTCTCCTTTTGAACTTTGCATAAATAAAATTTTGTTTTAAGCGCTCACACTTTGTTGCGTGAGACGTGATACTTCCTATATCAATTGAGCTGCTAACGTCATTGCGAGTGTTCTTCGCGGAGCGGAAAGCAATCTCGGTCACGCTTTGAGATTGCTTCGTCGCAAAGAACGCTCCTCGCAATGACGCTGACATGTTTTACGTAAGTCCAGTATTAGTTGTGAAGCGTCCGGTGAAGCTCTATTCGTAACTCATCGAAGTTGTAAACTTTCCCTTCGCAATGACGCTGACATGTTTTACGTAAGTCCAGTATTAGTTGTGTAGCGTCCGGTGAAGCTCTATTCGTAACTCATCGAAGTTGTAAACTTTCCCTTCTAGTTCTGACACAAACTTTCTAGCGGCGGTTTGATCACGGAAGGCGGCAGCACCGCCACCCATCGGCGTTTTAAGTTTTGGGCTGAGGACGAAAAACGCTTGCTCGCCGCGAATCCATTCTTTGGAATAATAGTCGTGCACGAACCAAACTTTCACTTGCGCTTCGGGATGATCCATCATGTGATACTTGATCATCTCGGCGATGTCGTCGAACTTGCGCGTCTCGCCGTTGAGCATAATTGTCGCGGCGGCGAATTTCGCTTCACTGATGATCATGCCGCACTCATCGCACAGTGTTTGCCCGATGATGATCTCCGGCGGCTGCGGCTCGTTAGACTTGGGAGCGCAGGCGGCGACCAGCAAAAGGATGAGCAAATAATAAATTGTAATTCGTGAATTGGGTATGATGTTCGTCATCTTGGTACTCAGGCGTCACTTTTGCGATTGAACAAGATAAAAGCGATTCCAAACGAGAGGGCGATCCATGCGACGAGAAGACTCGCCAACACGAATGGCAGAGCCTCGCCAAATTGATACGCGGCATATTGACCGGCTGCGCCTAGCGTGTCGAGCGTGGCGCGCAAACTATAGATCGCGCCCAGTTTAAAAATTTGCAATGGGTTGATCAATAACATGGCGAGCAAGGTGGATGGAGTGGGGCGTAATGACAAGGTGATGCCGACGATTCCTAAATCGCCAAAGAACACTAACCCCAACCAACACAACAGTGCCGCGCCCGTCGCCGTCGCCCCCTTGCGGGTGAAGGTGCTGATCAAAAATCCTAAACCGAGTGAAGCCAGCGCAAGTAATAAGGTGAATAAAGTGAGGGCGATGAAGGCACTCGCCTCACCGTCGCCGGATGTTGCCAGCGCGATGGCAGCTAACCCGAAACCAACAGCCAACGCGGCAGTGACGGCAACACCTGATCCCACTGCTTTGCCAAAAAATATCTCGGCGCGATTCACCGGCTGCGCCATCAAATATGCCAGCGATCCTTTTTCACGATCAGCGGCTATGGCATTCGCGCCGACGCTTAATCCAAGAAGAGGGACGAACAGTAGAAGCGCATTGATGAGGCTCGCCGCCGTGCGCCCAAAACCGCCCAGCCCGCTGTAACCGGCTGATGCCAGACTGGCTTGCGAGAGGGCGAAAGCCAGCGCGGCGAAACCGACGGCGTAAAATACCAGCCACTTGTTGCGCAGCGACTCGCGCAGCTCGCGCATGGCGATTGTCCACAACAGACTTAATTCCATAACTTGCCTCTTTCAATTTCAAAATCGGTGATGGTGATGCCTTGCTTGGCAAGAAGTTGGAGCGTGTTTAATTTTTGTTCGGCGCTGATGTGCGCCACCACCGTGCCGCGCCCGTTGAGATGCGCTTTGACGCCTTCCTGTTCCAAACAATGCAGGGCGCGCGCGCGTTCATTGTCGGCGATCCACAGTGTGAGTTCGACGTGCGGCGTGAGTTTCAAACGCACAGCGCCCGGCGTGAGCGATTCGACAATGCGACCTGACTCCATAATGGCGACTCGATCTGCCAAAGATTCCACTTCTTCCATACGATGTGAGGCGAAGATGATCGTTTTATTCTCTTTGCGAAGTGTGGCGAGCAGCGCCAAATAATCACGCCGCGCTTTCACGTCAAGGTTCGCGGTAGGTTCGTCGAAGACCAATACTGGCGGGTCGGCGAGCAAAGCAACCGCCAGCGCGAGCCGTTGTTTGAGCCCGCCTGACAGCGTGGGAACGGGTTTATGAACGTGATCGGCGAGACCGAGTTGGTTGAGCAGAGTTGTGATGCGATTCTTTGGAGATTGGAGATTGGAGATTGATCTCCAATCTCCAATCTCTATTTTCTTCAACCGCGCATAAAACTTCATCGTTGCCATCACGCTCATGTCGTAGAAGATCGCTTCTTGCGGCACGTAGCCAATACTGCGGCGCACATCTTTGCCCTTTCGTTTGGCGTCGTGACCAGCCACGAGGATGCTGCCTTGAAAATCAATCAAGCCTAAGATCGCTTTGACGAGCGTGGTCTTGCCCGCGCCGTTCTCGCCCCACAGCGCAACCGATTCGCCCGCGTTGACATCAAGCGAGACGTTGTCGAGCGCGATAGATTTGTTGTAGCGTTTGGTGACGTCTTGCACGCGAACCAATGATGTGTTTTGTAGGGACGTTCGCCAAGCGTGCAACGTCCCTACAATATTATTTTGATTCATAAAAATTTCTCCTCGCGCCACCCCAGCCAGCCGCATACGATACCAGAAGTTAACAACACAAAACCGATGATGATCATTTCAATTGTGCGAGTTTTTTTGGGGGAAGCGGATTTGGGAATCGCCGCAGGCTGCATCGCCGGTGATTCGTCAACAAATTTTGGTTGGGGTTTAAAAATTGGGAAGGATGAAGCGGCAAACTCAATCGTCTGCGATGCCGGGCTGTAGATCAAGGCGCGCAGCATCGGGGCGCGATCCGTCAGGTTTTCAAAAAAATGTTCCGAGCGATACGGCACGTCGCCCATGCCGTCGCCATTTGCATCGAAGCCGGCGTAATCGCTCCAATAATTTTTCTGCCAGGTATTCTTGCCCATCAGTCCACTGCCTTGCAGAGACACTTGCTCGATGTTTTCCCAGAACGTGTTATTTTCAAAAGTGTTGCCTTTGACAGCCGTTAACATGATCACGCCAATATCGTTGAAGGCGAAGATGTTGCCCCGAAAGTCGGCGCGCGTTCCCGGATTGAACGGCGTGTTATCCAAAAAGACTCCGCCGCGATTGTCTACCATGATGTTGTCGCTGGCGTCAACGTTGCTGGCGTCTTTGAAGCCGAGCGCGTAGCCACTCGGTCCGCGCTGACCGCGAATGTCGTTGCCGCGCAAGATCACATCGTTGGAATACATGGTGTAGATGCCCACCGAGTTGTTGTGAATCACATTACGCTCAACGCGCGCACTGTTGGAATACATGAGATGCACGGCGAAGCGGCCTGTTTCGATAATGTTGTCGCGCACGATGATATTTTTGGAATACCAGATCACCACGTCGCGCGACTCGTGCAAATGATTTTTTTCGATCAGCGCGTTCTGGCTATACCAAACGCGGATGCTATCGCCTTTGCGCCCCAGATCATATTTAACCTTGCTGGTGATGTCATTGTTGCGGACGATGACGTTATCGGCTTTCTCTATAAAAATTCCGAACAACACTTCGTAAATGCGATTGTTCTCCACCGTGACGCCTGAGGCGTTGATAATGATTCCCGAATGATCGAAGTCGGGCTCGTTGCCGCTGTGGCGAATCTCAAATCCGCGCAAGACGATCTGCGGCGCAGACAACATCACTACCGTGCCGACTCCGCCGCCATCAATCACGGGGTTGCCGACTCCTTCCAGTGTGACCGACTTCTTAACGACCAATGATGTGCGATACACCCCGCCGCGTACTTCGATCACGTCACCGTCACGCGCGTCGTTCAACGCGGATTCAATTGTTGTGTAGGGACCGTTAGGTGAGACGATCAATTGGTTGTCGGTCAAGTTGGGTGAAACTTGTCCAAGTGCGTTGCCAAAAAAAGAGAACGTGAGAAAGAGTGCGAGGAGTGGGGCGAGGCGAGTCTTCATATTTGTTGAGCAAGTTGTCAACTTGCTTTACGCCGATTGCGCTTTCATTTTTTTTCGCGCATCCACAATGGGTTTATAGGCGGCGCGATGAAACCACAAGCCGAGCATCACGATCAGCACTGCGCCCACTGCCAGATACAAACCGCTGCCAGCGTAAGCGATTGTTTTGAATTGACCGATCACCCCTTCGCCGAACAATGGTGGCGTGAACGGTTTGATCGCACTGCCCAAAGCCGATTTTGGATCAATGCTGTGACCGTAGGTGTAGAGGATGTAAAACAGATCGGCAAGAAAGATAACGGGATAGCCGATGACGGGCAGAGCTAATATGCCTGCCCATTGATTGTGAACGAACACTCCGGCGATGAGCAGCAAAGCAAACGCAACAATGGAGATGGTGGAGATGGATCGCTCGAGGCGGCCGCCCTCATCCAGAGGCGGCATCCCAATGTAGTGATTGAGGGCGTCAATCTCGCGCACATCGCCTTCAAGATGACTGACGTAAACGTTCACCGTTAATCCTTTTGGATATTGCGGCGCGTACATCGTCATGCCCCAATACGGCACAAACATCGAGATCATCAACATCAATGAGGCAAGCATGAGCAACGCGCTGGGCAACAGGAACGTGGTGAGAGTGCGCGTGCTGCCGTCGGGTAGGAGGACTTTTACATCGGGATCGAGGTTGAGGAGGTGCATATAAGTGAACAGTGATCGAGTGAACAGTGAGCAGTTATCAGTTATCAGTGATCAGTGGCGAACTGCTACAACCACTGATCACTGTTCACTGGTTACTGAACTACTGAACTACGGTTTGACTAAGAAGTAGCCTATCATTTCCAGATGGAGTGCCGAGCAGAATTCGGTGCAGTAGTAGGTGAAGGTGCCGGCTTGATTCGCGTCGAACTCGATCACTTCGGTCTTGCCGGGTTCAATGCTCAAGTTGATATTGTAGCCGGAGAGGGCGAAGCCGTGCGTGGCGTCGCGTTGTTGCTCGATGCTGGTCAGTCGCCACACGACGTGATCACCTTTCTGCACTTCGACACGTTCGGGCGTGAAGTGTGAGCGCACGACGACCATATTGACGGTGACATTCTTGCCATCGCGTTTGACTCCGGCGAGTTTGGGATCGGTGACGGCGTTTGGATCCACTGCCATCTTCTCCGCATCCCAGCCGACCTTTGGATACACCTCAAACGGTTTGAGCTTATCGGCTTTGATGATCTGCGCGTAGTGTGGCTCTGCCATGCCAATCGGCATGTCGTACAGCACTTTCATCTTGTCGCCGGTGTTGTTGATGTCTACTAGCTGAAAGTTCTGTGGGAGGAGCGGTCCCACGTTGGCAAAGCGATCAATGCTCCATTTGTTGAGGGCGACTACAAATTGCCCATCGGGTGAGGCGGTGTCACCTTCGGCGGCGGTGATGTGTCCGATGTTGTATTGCACCGGAAGTTTCTGCACGAGCTTCCATCCCGGTTCAGGATGTTTCTTTTCGTAGGGCCCACCGAGTGACCAGCGCGCCACAGCCGAGTCAAGGAACAACGAAGTGTAGGCGTAGCCTTTGTCGTCGAACACCGTGTGTAAAGGTCCAAGACCCAGTTCAACTTGCGCTTCCATTACTTTGTCGAGCGGGATCACCGGCACGCCGTAAGCGTCTTTGTTTAAGTTGCCAGCTTTGATCGCCGCTTGAATCTTTTCAAATGAATAGATCGTTACGTGCGGATCGAGCTTGCCGCCGACGACGATAAATTCGCCGCCGGGCGTTACGTCTGATCCGTGCGGACTCTTGGGTTCGGGCGCGAAGTAGAGAATGTTCTCTTTGATCGCAGTCTCAAGGTCAATGACTGCCATACCGTTGATCTTCTTCCCCTTGCCTGCTTTGAAAATTTCTTCCGCTTTCTTCCAATTGAAGATGTGCAAATAATCGGTGTCGTTCTTGGTCGTGCCGGCTTCAAACGGCGGGTTGCCGAGTTCGATGCCGCCTGTCGCCAATTCGGTGTTGAACGAATTGCAGAAGAACCAACCGTCGCTGGGTCCCTTGCCGGCGTCGCACAAGTCTTGCCAATAGGGCGGCAGTTCGATCTGGAACGACTGATCGGGATCGATGCGACCTTTGAGGCGATCAAATTTCCAGAAGGTGATCAGACCGCGATATTTTTCTTTGTATTGATCGAGTGGGGCATATTCCCAGCCAATCGGCGCGGCGTATTGTGGTCCTTCGATCACGTATTCGGTGTTCGGCGTGACAAACGCGCCGCCGTGATCGTTGATGGCGTTGGGGTTCTTGATGATCTGCTTCGTCGAGAAGTCGCGCAGATCGATCACCGCCACGCGCGCATTCGCCTTATCGTTGATGAAGAGGAATTCCCCATCGTAATCACCTTTGGTCTCGGAGAGATTAGGGTGATGCGTGTCGCCCCACAGCACCTCTTTGCCGTTGACCTTGCCGCCTTCGAGAACTTTGTTGCCCGATCCGCCAAAGCCATATCCTTGCCAAGGTTCGGGCGTGAACACGCCGATGACTTTAAGGATACGCATTGACGGCATGGCGATCACTAGCACTTGACCCGATTGACCGCCGGAGGCAAACATGATATACGGGTCGGTCTTGCCGGACGGCATGTAGGTCTTCAGCGCCGCCGCCACATCATCCGGTGTCAGCCCGCGATCTTTAGCAATCGCCGCGGCGTCCACCGGCAAGCCGCTTGCCACTGGCGCGCTGGTGGAAGGTCCGCCGCAGGCCGCCAGCAAAGTGGTTAATACAACGATAATTGACACGATCTTTAGTTTCATTTAAATCTCCTTTTATGTTTTTAGAAAGTTGAAAGAACAACTAATAGGTCTCGCATGACAACAGCTATGCTTTTCTAAATTGTTACCCAATACATCATAAACAGGTATGATATTCATCATGTCGAAATAATTCTAAAACGATCTCATGTTTCAAATAGAGATGTTGGATGTCAGTCGTGAGACATGACGATCATCATAAAAGAGTTATCTCACCATAAATAGTTAAAGTGAATCTTGATATTCTTTCGTTTGATAATTAAAAAAGATAGGCGACTATAATTTCAATTCATGACAACCGATCAACTTCGCCTCTTCTTAGTTATCGTTCAACATCGCTCGCTCAGTCGCGCCGCCGCCGAACTTGATCTCGGACAAGCCACCGTCTCCGAAAGATTGCGCGCGCTTGAAAATGAATTGAATGTTGAACTTTTTGAACGGCAAGGGCGCGGCGTGTCGCTCACTCCGGCGGGTGAAACTTTTAAACCTTACGCCGAACGCGCGTTGGAATTAATTCGTCAAGGAAATGATTCGGCGCGCGCCGCCAGCGAAGGACGCGGCGGGCAAGTGAGTGTCGCCGTCACCGTGACCTC
>CAKKQG010000222.1:2933-4825 GCA_919901875.1 Anaerolineales bacterium | reverse complement strand
TGAGCAGTCACGATCAGTAATTGAGGATCACCAGTTCGCTGATCTTTCCGCGCTTCTGCGCTTTCGAGTTGATCAATCGTCTTGCTTTCACGCGCACACGCTTGAACCCTTCGTAGAGTTTCCACACAAACGACGCCGAAGAGTTGCTCAGCATCACTTTACACCCTTTTCGATCCAGTTCGCGAAAAGCGTCTGCCAACTCGCGCTGTTCATGTTCGCCAAAATTGTTTTCAGTGTAGCTGGTGAAGTTAGATGTTTTGCTCAAGGGGTGATACGGCGGATCGAAATAAACAAAATCGCCCGGCGCTGCTTTGTTCAGCACCTCTTTGAAAGAGGAATAATTAATGTGCGCCGTCTGAAGCGATTGGCTGACGATCCTCAATCGCGCTTCATCCAGGATCGCCGGATTGTGGTAGCGCCCCATCGGCACGTTGAACTTCCCATCGCGGTTCACCCGATACAACCCATTGAAGCACGTTTTGTTGAGATAGATCAGGCGCGCGGCGCGCGGCGCGTTGTTTAATTGTGCCGGGTCTTGGCTTCGCACTTTGTAATAGTGATCGGGCGAGTGTTTTCTCTTGTGCTTCGCCAACAACTCGATCAATTCATCCACATCCTTCTGCACAACACGATAGCAATTAACAAGCTCATCATTGCAATCGGTGAGATAAGCGCGAGACATCGAGCCATTGAGCGTTCCATTCATCTTTAAACTTCGCAGATGAAAATACACTGCCCCGCTCCCGACAAACGGTTCGTGATAGGCGTTGAATTCGCGCGGATACAGGCGCGTGAACTGATCGAGCAATTGCGTTTTGCCGCCGGCCCATTTGAGAAAGGGTTTGGGCGATTGGAAAATGGTGTCAGGTTTAATTTGTTGTCGCATGAATCAATTCGCAAAACGCCGCGAATGAATTCGCGGCTGACATCCAAGAAACGCGCTTAAGCGCGTTTGACGTGACAGGCGTTGAATTCATTCAACGCTAGTAATTCAATATCACCAAATCTACAATCTTCCCCCGCCGATCCGATTTGGAGTTGATCAACCGCGCCGCCTTTATCCGCAGACGCTTGAAACCTTCGTAGAGGTTCATGACAAACGGCGCGGACGAATTGCACAACATCACCATGCAACCACGTCGATCCAATTGGCGATACACATCCGCCAGCAGACGATGATCAAATTCGTTGAACTCATCCACCGTGAACGAGGTGAAGTTGGACGTGGCGTTCAACGGGTAATAGGGCGGATCGAAATAAATAAAATCGCCGGGCTTCGCTTCGTCAATCACGCGGCGGAAACTCTCGCAGCGGATCTCGCACGAAGTGTGCCGCAGCGCGGCGCTGACCGCCAACAAATTTTCCTCGTCAAAAATTTTCGGATTGGCATAACGCCCCAGCGGCACATTGAAAAGCCCTTGTTTGTTGACGCGATACAAACCGTTGAAGCACGTCTTGTTGAGATAGATCATCCGCGCCGCGCGCTCCACATCGGTCAGATGACTGGTGTTGATCCCGCGCATCTCGTAATAATACTCATACGAGTGATACTCACGATGAACCTGTAACAACTGAATCAAATCTGTCACAAAATTTTGCACCACCTGATAAGCGTTGATCAGATCGGGGTTGTTATCAGTAAGACGGACGCGCGTCATGGCGTGAGGCAGTTCTTCGCTCATCTGTAATTGACACAAATGAAAATACACCGCGCCGCTCCCTAGAAACGGTTCGTGATAGCCCTTAAACTTTTTAGGATACAACAGGCGGTAATGCGACAACGATTGTGTCTTGCCGCCGGCCCACTTCAAAAAAGGTCGAAGGGTATGAAGAGTGGCGTCGCCTTGCCTCACTGCGATCATCACTCACTATTGTATTCGTATTGCGTTTTG
>CAKKQG010000222.1:0-2833 GCA_919901875.1 Anaerolineales bacterium | reverse complement strand
CAAGCATCTGGAATTTTCTCGTTTCTGATTGTTAACGCCCACAAGGGGCTAAACTACTTTTGAGTTTGGAGTTTGGAGTTTGGAACTTTGTTCATTGTTCATTGTTCATTGTTCATTTAATTACCCCCAACTCTTTGCCCACCTTCTTAAACGCCTCCAACCCTTTATCCAAATCCTCTTTGCTGTGCGCCGCCGAGATCATCACACGGATGCGTGCTTTGCCTTTCGCCACAGTCGGAAAGCCAATCGCCATCGCAAAGACTCCGTTCTCAAAAAGGGAGCGGCTGAACTGTTGAGCTAAAGGTGCCTCACCCAGCATCACCGGCGTGATCGGCGTGGTGCTGACTCCGGTATCAAATCCCAGAGTCTTCATCTCCGCTTTAAAGTATTTTGCGTTGTCCCAGAGACGATCCACCAACTCGGTTGACTCCTCAAGTAGATCAATAGCGGCAAGACA
Organism: Anaerolineales bacterium; assembly: GCA_919901875.1. Taxonomy (GTDB): domain Bacteria; phylum Chloroflexota; class Anaerolineae; order Anaerolineales; family VGOW01; genus VGOW01. The sequence continues at coordinate 2,376 of CAKKQG010000222.1, read as the reverse complement.
AGCGGCAACATCGGGGACGGTCATCGCGCTGGAGAAGAGGAAGGGACGACCCCGTTGACGTAGCCACTCGATCAGAGTCGAATCACCCGCCACACATCCGCCCACTGCACCGAAAGCTTTGGAGAGCGTGCCGATCTCAATATCCACTTGGTGATGCAAATTAAAATGATCCACAATGCCGCGCCCGCCTTTACCCAACACGCCCTCACCGTGCGCGTCGTCCACCATTAAAAGATAACCTTCTTCGTTAGCGACCTCAACCAGTTCTTTCAACGGCGCCACATCGCCATCCATGCTGAACACGCCATCGCTGATGATCATTGCGCGGCGAAAACCGATCTTCTTTTCGTTGGCAATGGTCTCGCGCAAACTTTGAATGTTGTTGTGCGTGTAGCGCACAACCTTCGCGCCCGACAAGCGACAACCGTCAATGATGCTGGCGTGATTCAATTCATCGGAGAAGATCACATCTTCTTTGCCAACCAGCGCAGGCACCGTCGCCAAGTTCGCCATGAAGCCCGATTGAAACGTAATGCAGGCTTGCGCGCCTTTGAACTTGGCAAGACGTTGTTCCAGTTCAACGTGCAAGCTCATCGTCCCGGCAATGGAGCGCACGGCGGCGGGACCCAGACCATATTTTTCAATCGCGCTCTTCGCCGCCGCCAAAATTTTTGGATGATTCGCCAAACCCAAATAATTGTTGGAGCAGAAGTTCAAAACTTTTTTGCCATCCACAATCAACCACGCGCCCTGTGGCGAGCCGATAGTGCGGATGGTGTTATACAGCCCTTGCTGCTTGAGTGACGAAAGTTCGTCGGTGATCCATTGGGTCTTGAGTGACATAGTGAAAGTGAGCAATGAGCAATGAGCAGTGAGCGGTGAGCAGTTGCTACTGATCACTGTTTACTGATCACTGATTACTAATTACTAATTTTTTGATCAACGCTATCTTCTTCGCGCGCGGCATCCGTTTAATTTCCAACTCCCTTTTCTGCGCCGCTGACCGCGTTCTCAGTTTTTCCGAATACACTAACCGCACCGGACGATGCATCCGCGTATACTTTGCGCCGCGCCCGGCGTTGTGCATCTTCACGCGGCGAGTCACATCGGTTGTCCAACCGGTATACAACGTGCCATCAACACACTCGACGATGTAGCAAAAAAATCCCAAATCCCAAACTCCAAAACCCCAAAATAAAATCTCAAACTCCAAACTTCAAACTTCCAATCTCCAACTTCCAATCTCTAATCTCCAATCTCTATTGCCTCTTCCCAATCCCAATAAACTGTTTCAAAAAGTCGCCCGCTTTCGGCATCTCGGGGCGAGTTATTTCTTCGGCTGCCCAATTTGCGGCGCGGCGTTTCTCTAACCACACGCGGCGAATGTCTGCGCCTTCGTTCATCAATGATCCAAGTTTTTCGGTGTCGCCATTAGCAATCAGATCGCGCAGTGATTTAAGTTGAGCGATCAGCGCCTCGAGATCGTGTAACGTGCCAGCCCGATTCAGAGTCGCCGCGCTCGCCGCCGATTCGGGATTTGACAATTCAACGGGTGCGGTAGCCGTCGCAAAGCTACGGTCGGCGATCTTGCGCGCGTCTGCCCACGACGATGAGCGCCCCAACGTCAACATTAAACTTGCCGCTGTCAGCGCGGGCAAGGTATTCATCGCCGACGAAAGCGAATCAAACTCATCCGCGCCGATGAAAAACGGAATCGCGCCCGCGAGTTGGGTGACGCCGCTAATCAGCTTCATCGCCTCAGGCGAGGTTTCCGCGCCCGCCACCAACGCCCACACGCTCGACTCAAATAGATCGGCGCGCGCAGTTGAATCGCCATCATAGAGATACGAAGGGTTAAGCGCGGGATAGGTGCTAACGTAATGCCGCCCACTTGGAATCAATTCTGTTGCCCACTCCAACGCTCGCGCCTTTAGCGGCGAGACATCGGCGATGACCGCGCCCTCTTTTGCCAATGGCGCAACTTGCTCTATCACTTCACGCAACGCCGAGAGCGGCACGCACAAAAAAATTATATCGGCGTTTTCGCACGACGCTGGCAAATTCCATTCGGCTTTGTCAATCGCGCCTTGCTTCTCGGCTTGCTTGGCGTTTTCCAAAATCAAGTCGTGTCCGATGATTCGCAATTCAATATCTTTTTTGCGTTTGAGGGCGAGACCTAAACTTGTTCCGAGTCGTCCGAGACCGAGGAGGGTGAGGGTGAGCATATTGGAGATTAGAGATTGGAGATTGGAGATTAGAGATGAGAGTTAGAGGTTGGATTTTGGGATTTGGGATTTGGGATTTGGGATTTTTGATTTTTGATTTTGGGATTTGGGATTTTGGGATTTTGGGATTTTTCTAATTTGAATTATCCGC
>CAKKQG010000221.1 GCA_919901875.1 Anaerolineales bacterium | reverse complement strand
CACGCGCGACTCGGATGACACGCTCCCGAGTTGTCGCCGCCACATCATCGTAACCATCTAAGGCGCGGGAAACGGTGGTGACCGACAGATTCAATCGTTTGGCAACATCTTTGATAGTTACAGGCATATTTCCCAAAACGTTTTGGATTATTATAAAGAGTGTAGATCGATGTCAGGGCAGAGTCAAGAGGCTCACGAAAATCGAGGGTGAAACGGGGATGGATGTTTCAATCAGGCTGGCGAGTTCGGGCGAGATCGTCGGCGTCCACTGCGGCGTTTTGAAATGGCTGCCAAGCAAACGTGGTGGCTTCTTCATCGCCCAAGCAATAGGCGTGCAATAGTTGAGGCTGGTATAAAGATTGCGATTGATTCTAATAATTTTTTTCAAACCATTCACGCGCTAAGGCGTGATGATAAACATGCTGGCCGTCGTGAACGCTTAAGGAACATGATCCGCTTGCCTGATGCAACGAGTAAGCCTGCTTCACCGTTTCAAATTGTTCGCGTGCGGCGTGAATGGGGAACAACGGATCGAGTTCACCATTGAGCAGGCACAATGGACGGGGCGCGATGAGCGCGGCGATATCGCCCATCTCTGCCCATTGCAAAATATGTGGCACGTAGTTGCACTCGCAGTGCGGCATCCCCAATATAGATTCGTTGAAAGAAGAAAAATACCCAGCGACCACACTCACGGTGATCCGCGTATCCAAAGCGGTTAACCATAAGGCGGTGGTTCCGCCGCCCGAATGTCCGGTGCAACCTAACGCGCCCTGTTTTAAATCAGATCGCGTTTGCAAATAATCCAGCGCGCACATTCCGTCCCAACAACGTTCACCCAGTAAGGTGCGCCCGCGCAATAAATATTCAAATGAAAGATGGCGACATGAACGCGGAAACGAATCGCTCGTGGTGTCGTGGGTGAGTCGTTCGCCAAAGCCGCGCTGCTCGACCACACACACCAAATAACCGGCGCGCGCGAATGCTTGGGCGTAATTGTTCTCGCGCGCTAGCTGTTCGCGCGCGGTGGCTGTGTCGGGATAGTTACCCAAAACATATTGGGCACTTGGATCATGCCCGTGAAAAACGAGAAGGGGTTTAAAGGGTGGCGGCGTCCCCTTTGGAATGAGTAGGTAGATCGGTGCGCTGACTCCTTCGTCTACGTCGAGTTGATATTTCTCTTCGGTGTAGTCGCCGCGATCAACCGCCCCCAACTTTTTTGCAATGATAGACGGATGATGCCGCCTCTCGATCCCCAGCAGCTGTTTTAACTTGGCGCGTAATGCGTGTTGCCATTCTGCAAACTCTTCGAGCGTCTGCGCGCGAAAAGCCAAGGTGTGTGCTGCTTTAGCATGAAGCTGATCGAGATGCGGTTGTAAAGAGAAGGAAGGTGTCATAGTAGACTCCTGTGTAATCGTCACAAACGGAGTTTACACCATTCGCCAAAACAAAAACACCGCGAGTGCAAATAGAACCCGCGGTGTTGATATTCATTTGTATGGAGATTCTCATGCCACTATCGGCATGGTGATTGGCACCGGCTCACCTTGTGGCGTTGTATCTAATGGCTCTTGGCGCGGCGCGATTTTGATGAAGTGAGTCAGATCGAAGTTCGCCAAAACTTTTTTACCGCACACACTTCGAGTCAATTTGACGTGGCGCGAAATCAGATCGCGCACTACGTCCATGTCGGCGCGATCCAAGTCACCCGTTGTCACCATGCTGTGATTGATCTGATGCGTGAGGTCAACTTCATTTCGCAAAAGGTAAGCGATGCCGCCGCTCATCCCCGCGCCAAAATTGCGCCCGATGCTGCCCAACACCACGACCACGCCGCCCGTCATGTATTCGCAACCGTGATCACCCACGCCCTCGACCACCGCCGCCGCGCCCGAATTACGAACCGCGAATCGCTCGCCGACTCGTCCGGCGATGAAGACTGCGCCGCTCGTCGCGCCATACAGAATCGCGTTACCGGCGATCACCGGAACTTCGCCGTGATAATCGGGTGAGGGCGCAATCGAAATTTCTCCGCCGCTTAAACCTTTGCCCACGTAATCATTCGCTTCGCCGATTAACTTGAAGTGCATTCCTTTCACGCTGAACGCGCCGTAAGATTGACCGGCACTGCCGCGCGTGCGGATCAAGATCGTATTCAAGGGGATGCCGCTACTGCCGCGCCGCCGCGTGATCTCATTTGCTGCCAACGCCCCAAAGGTGCGATCCTGATTCGTGATCGTGTATTTAATGTCAACGCGATCTCCGGTTTCAATCGCGCTCATCGCATCGTTGAGCAAAGTTTGATTAAGTGGCGCGGTAGTCTTTAGCGGATTCGGCGTCCCCGTGTATCGCCGCGCGCCATCACCATCGGGCGGGGTGATCAATCGCCACAGATCAATTGGCGGATTCCCTTCGAGTCCCTCTTTCACTTGATGCAATAGATCGACTCGCCCAATCGCTTCTTGCATTGAGTTGAGTCCAAGTTGAGCTAACAGTTCGCGCACTTCGGTTGCGACGAAATTCATATATGAAATTAAATGATCGGGCGGCGTTTTAAATTTTGCGCGCAGTTTTGGATCTTGCGTGGCGATGCCCGCCGGACAGGTGTTGAGATGACAGGCACGCGCCATAACGCAACCCACCGCAACCGCGGCAACCGTGCCGAAAGAAAATTCATCGGCGCCCATCAACGCGGCGATCACTACATCACGTCCGGTGCGGAGACCGCCATCAATGCGAAGGCGGACTCTGCCGCGTAAGCCGCTGTTGACCAGCGCGTGCTGCGCGTCGGCGAGACCGAGTTCCCACGCCACGCCTGCATATTTAATTGACGATTGCGGTGAGGCGCCCGTGCCGCCATTGTGTCCGCTGATCAAAATAATATCTGCGCCTGCTTTGGCAACGCCCGCCGCTATCGTGCCGACTCCGGCTTGCGCCACCAGCTTCACCGAAATATCAGCGCGCGGATTGATCTGCCGCAGATCGTAAAT
>CAKKQG010000220.1:1539-3526 GCA_919901875.1 Anaerolineales bacterium | reverse complement strand
GGACTCATCACGCCGTGGAATGTGCCGTTCATGCTAGAGACGTGGAAGGTCGCGCCGTGTCTCGCCTTCGGCAACACCTGCATTCTCAAACCCGCCGAGTGGTCGCCGCTCTCCGCCGACAAACTTGCTTACATCATTCAAGAAGCCGATCTGCCGCCGGGCGTGTTCAACATCGTTCACGGTTTTGGCGAGACGGCAGGCGCACCGATTGTTACCCATCCCGATGTGCAAGTGATCTCGTTCACGGGCGAGACCTCAACGGGACAAACGATCATCCGCAACGGCGCGGCGACTCTCAAACGCTATTCAATGGAACTCGGCGGCAAGTCGCCGACGATTGTTTTTGATGATGCTGATTTAGATCGCGCGCTCGACGGCACAATTTTTCAACTCTATTCTTTAAATGGTGAACGATGCACGGCAGGTTCGCGTTTGATTTTGCAAGAATCGATCTATGATTCGTTCATCGAAGATTTAGCTGATCGGGTGTCGAAGATCAAAGTGGGATCGCCCAGTGATGCCGCCACCGAAGTGGGACCGTTGATCCACCCCGAACATTGGGCGAAGGTCAATAGTTATATGGACATCGCCCGCAGTGAAGGCGCAAAAATTTTAGTCGGTGGCAAACGCCCGGAGAAGTTTCCCGAAGGGAATTATTTCGAGCCGACGTTGATCGTTGATGTGGAAAACGAAATGCGCGTGGCGCAAGAAGAAATTTTTGGACCGGTGCTGGTCGTGATCAAATTCAAAGACGAAGCCGAAGCGATCAAGATCGCTAACGACATCAAGTATGGTTTAGCGGGTTACGTATGGACGAAAGATATTGGCAAGGGACATAGAGTTGCCCAAGCGATTGAATCCGGAATGACGTGGATCAACTCGCACAACGTGCGCGATCTCCGCACCCCCTTTGGCGGCTCCAAGTTCAGCGGCATCGGGCGCGAAGGCGATCATCATAGCTTTGAGCTTTATACTGAATTGAAAGCGATACATGTGGCGATAGGTAATCATCCAATTCCGAAATTTGGAATGGGTTAAAAACAGAGATTAGAGATTGGAGATTCAATCTCTAATCTCCAATCTCTAATCTCTTGTAAGGAGAAAACATGGGCGCACGACACGCAAAAGACGTAATTCAAAAACTCAAAGAGCAACCGATAGAACTTTGGCATCGTGGTAAACGAGTCAAAGACATCACGGCAGAACCCGGACTCGGTAACGGCGTAAAGAGTCTCGCCGCACTTTATGATGTGCAATGGCAAGAACCCGATGCAATGTTATTTGATTCGCCGACAACAAAAAATAAAGTGGGACGCTCGTTTATGATCCCGAAAACAAAAGAGGAACTGGCGAGCATTGGCGAGATGATGATACGTTGGTCGCGCTACAGCAATGGCATGATGGGTCGCTCGCCCGATTACATCAACCGCGCCATCTCGGCTTACGCCGGTGGCGCGACGTTTCTCTCCAAGCAAGACCCGCGCTTCGGCGAGAATGCAAAACGCTATCACGAGTATATGCGCGAGAACGATCTTTGTTTGACGCACACACTCATCAACCCGCAGGCAAATCGAGCCGTCGGCGCGGCGAAACAAGCCGATCCGTTTTTGGCGGCACGCGTCAAAGAAGAAAAAGATTCGGGCATTGTGATCAAAGGCGCGCGGATGTTAGCCACGCTGCCCATCTCGGACGAGATCATGGTCTTCCCCTCCACGCTCCTCAAAGCGGGCGAGGAAGATGCGCCGTATGCTTTCGGCTTCTCGATTCCAAATTCGACGCCCGGTTTAAAATTTATTTGTCGCGAGACGGTTGATTACGAACGAAGTCACTACGATCATCCACTCGGCTCGCGCTTTGAAGAGATGGATGCCGTTGTGATCTTCGACGATGTGTTCGTGCCGTGGGAAAAAGTTTTTCTCTATCGTGATGTCGCCTCATGCAACAAAGCCTACGCCGCCACGGGTGCGGTGGCGCACATGAGCCATCA
>CAKKQG010000220.1:0-1439 GCA_919901875.1 Anaerolineales bacterium | reverse complement strand
CGCAACACCATCGGCGTCTTCGCCACAGGTGTCACCGTCGTTGCCGCGCAAGCGGATGAGGAAACCCACGCTATGACTGCCAATGGCATCACCTCACTCTCGCTTGAGCCGCCGTTGTTAATTTTTTGCTTGGGCAAAAAGGCGAAGATGGCAGAGATATTAAATGAGGGCGTCGGCTTTTCGGTCAACATCTTGCGCGAGAGTCAGCAAAATCTTTCAACCTACTTCGCCGGAGGATGGAAAGAGTCGGCGCCGCCGCCGTTTAAGTTTGAAGTATGGAGCAAGTCTCCGCGCTTGGAGAATTGCGCGGCGGCACTCGCCTGCGAAGTGAGTCAAAAGATCGAAGGCGGCGATCACTGGATCATCATCGGCAGTGTGATCGATCTGCATCAAGGCAGCGAGCCGCGCGTCCCCCTGATCTTTTATAGCGGCAGGTATCGGCAGTTAGTAGAAACGGAATCGGCGGAAGTAGTGGACTTAATATTTTACGATCCATGGTAATCGTATTTCGTATTCCGTATTCCGTATCTCTACAATACGCAATACGCAATACGTGATACGCAATACATCATGATTAACTTCAACATCACCCGCATCGGTCACGCCGAAATTCGTGTCACGGATTTGGGCAAAGCAAAAACTTTTTATGTTGACGCGCTCGGCATGATCGAAATTGAGAAAGACAATGACTCGATCTATCTCGGCGGCATGGAGGAGCGCGACAAGTATTGTTTGATCTTGCGTAAAGCCGAGAGCGGCGGCATTTCGCATTTGGCGTTCCGCGTGGCACAGGCAGATGATTTAGAAAAGATCGAAAAAGTTTACAAAGAAAATAATTTGCCGACGCGCTGGATTGAAGCGAACACGCTGGAACGCGGGCAAGGGCGCGCGCTGCGCGTGCAAGACCCGAGCGGCTTGCCAATGGAATTTTATTTTGAGATGGAACAGCGCGGGCGACTCTTGCAACGATTCGATTTGTATCGCGGCGCAAACGTGATGCGGATCGATCACTTCAATTGCCAAGTGCCTAACGTGCAAGCGGCAAACGATTGGTGGATGCAGAAGATGGGTTTCTATTGTTCGGAATACACCGTGAGCGACCCGCCGGGTCCCGAACGCTTGTGGGCGGCGTGGCTGCATCGCAAACAGAATGTGCATGACTTGGCGTTGATGAACGGCATCGGTCCGCGACTGCATCACATTGGTATGTGGCTACAAGATACGCAAAGCGTGTTGCGCGCTTGCGACATTCTCGCTTCGATGGGCATGGTGAGCTGCATGGAGCGCGGTCCCGGACGACACGGCTTGAGCAACGCCTTCTTTTTATATTTGCGCGATCCCGATATGAACCGCATCGAACTTTACACCAACGATTACATCATCCCCGATCCCGATTTCAAACCGATCAAATGGATCTTGAGCGATCCACGCCGCGCCAC
>CAKKQG010000219.1 GCA_919901875.1 Anaerolineales bacterium | reverse complement strand
AGTTACGCGCTAACAATCACCACGCCCGCGCCCCAAGTGGCGCACACCGCTTCACTCGCGTCCGGAACAGAAGGGTTATTGAAGCAGACGGCGTTGCATCTCTCAAAGATGCAGGGAGGGGAGAGCATTGGCGGCTTTCCAGGATTCGAGCCGCCGGATGATGATGAAAAGTATAAGCGGAAGATCAAAAACAGTTCTGCCTCTGGCGAGGAAGTAAATACTTGGGTGAAAGAGATCAACAATTTCCTTCGCCAAGTTGCTAACAAGAATCCCGGTATGACCCTTGAGAAAATTTTGGAGAAGCAAGGGTTATCGGCTGAACAAGTCAAGAATTTTTCTGATGCTTTAAGAAATGTCCACGCCGTAGCAGATGGCAAAGTTGGTTATGGCGTACGACAAACAACTTTTGATTCATTAACAGAGTTGATGAAGTTGTTAGGAGTCACGACATGGTAAATAAATTCGGACAACGCCCTATCTATCGGTTCAAGTCAAGTGTAATGACTCACATTACCCTTGAAGAGTGGCCTACGGATGTGCCTTTGCCTAACACGTTCACCCTGCATGAAACTGAAGATGGGGTGATACATCCTTTTTGGCATATCTATCTTGAACCCAATGAGACTGTAGAAATGGTGGCAGGACATTTTCAATCACCGCTTGGATTGGAAGAAGTGATGCAATGTTGCGATGAAGCCATGCAAAAGGCTCGTTGGAATTCAAAAGAAACTGTCGTAGCACAAGAGCGTCGGTTTACTCTGCGTTATACCAACTCGACACCAGACAAATATGTTGATATAAATTTTAGGAGACCCAATGGCGCAACCACAACTAAAATCCAAATCCGTCGTGTAGTAAAACACCCTTACATCCCGCCCGTTGCAGAAGAAGAGTCTGTTGAAGAAAATGTTGAACCTGCGTTAGAGGAAGTGACAAAATAATTGTTGTCCGTTAGCCGCATCTGTGATAAAAATACTCTATGCAAGACACAGTTAACACTTCGGTAAAAATTCTTCTCGCCTACGACATCGTCCCTGAAACGCAGGAGAGCTATTATCAGTATATGCTGGGCGAGATGATGCCGCGCATCCAAAGTTTGGGCTTGGGGATGGAGATGGCTTGGCACACCGCCTTCGGAAATTACCCGCTGCGGCTCATCGTCTTTGTCGCCGAGTCGCGGGCGATTGCCGACAACGTGTTGAACAGCACCGAGTGGGACGAGATGGAGACTCGCTTACAGCAATACGTGGCAAATTATTCGAAGCGCGTGGTGAAGTATCAAAACAAGTTTCAATTTTAGCCAATGGCGAATGGCAAATCGCCGATGGCTGATAGCCGATAGCAAAACTCCTCTGAGGTTCAGAGGAGTTTTTGTTTTACGCAAATGCGCCATCCGCTATTCGCTATCAGCCACCTGCCATCCGCTATGGCTTGGGTGTCGGAGTCGGTGACACGATCACATCATCGGGTAACTTGGAATCGGGTCCGTATTGAAAGACCGCTTGCCACGGCAAGTAGTGAGTCTTGATCGTATCTTCAAACAAGGTCTTGCCATCCTTCTCCACTTTGCGCTTCACGCTCGTATCCGCGCCATCGGCTGAGTAGTCCACTTGCTTGATCTCGTCCTTCTTGAGTTTAGGGTCTAACTCGTATAAATCTTTCGGCGCGGGAATCTCGTTGCGAATTTCGAAAGGCAAGACTTTAACTTTGCGCCCGTCATCCGCCGAGTAAAATTTGAACTGCACCGTGCCAGACGCAGGATAAATATATGTTTCGATCAGTAACCACGCCTCACGATCGTTTTTGAACTTAAAATCTGCCTCAGGTGTAAAAATGGCGGCGTCGAGTCCGGGTCCTGTCCACGAGGGAGTCTGACGCTCGTAGTAGATTACGCGATAGGCGTGTGAATGTCGCTCGACGATGGGGTAGCCGCCGAAGAAGGCGGCGCGAAAGGCGGTGGTGCTTACTTGGCAGATTCCGCCGCCCACGCCTTTGATCGTCTTACCGGCGTAAATGATCAACGCTTCGGAGAATCCTTTATCTAAACTGATGTCGCCTAAAAATTCGTTGAAGGAAAATGTGCCGCCGGGCGGGATCATCACACCGTGAAATTGCCCCGAGCCGGTGCGGATGTTGTTGAGACGTTCCGCGCTTGAACCTTTGAACGATGTCACCTGCGACGAGACCAAACCAGTGATGCCGAGTTCTGCCGCCTTAACGTTGTTGTGCAATTTGGGCTTGGTGATCTTGAAAACGAGCGGCGCCGAATGTGATCCCGTCAGCAGTTTGTCGTTGATCAATTTAATGGTTGCCGCTGAATCCAACTCGCGCCCGTCTATCGCTTCCTGACCAACGAGTGGCACAAGCTCTTTCCTCTCATCATTAAAGATGTAACGCGCGTCTTTGGTTTTCGTCTCAAGTTTGGGCGCAAGGGTTTGGAGAAAAGGCAACAACTGTTTCGAATCGAGCCCGACCACATAACGCGCGCCGGTGGAATCTTCAACGCGATTGATGGTCAGCATCACTGCCAGTTGTCGTTGATCAAAAACCCAAGGACCGGGATCGCCTTTGTTGGGTTTCTCAATG
>CAKKQG010000218.1 GCA_919901875.1 Anaerolineales bacterium | reverse complement strand
ATAGTGAGTGAGAGATTGGGGATTAGAGATTGAAGTGTCTTGCGGCGCGGGCGCAAAAGGTAAGCCGCCAACGGCAGACTAAACGTGAAACCGATTCCAAGCCCGATCATTCCAGTCATGGCGGCTTGCCGGGTAGTGAGACCAAAGAACGAAGTGACCCGCACGTTGAGACCTTTGGAGTAGATCGTCGTTTCCCGAATCGAATTGGGATTGTTTGCTTGAGGTCGCCATTGAAGTTTGATCGAGATCGAGAGCCGTTGTTGACCGGCTGAGCGTGGCGTGAGACTCCATCGCCAAGTGACTCGATCTTCGGGGTTGACGACTTGCGTTTGTTCGGCTTGCGGCGAGAGATCGAATCCAATCGCGTCGAGTCGCGCCACCGCAAAAAGATCGTAGCCGCCCGGACGCGAGACGGTGACGGTGTCGGTGACGACTTGGTGATCGGGAAATTCTGTGGTGACGGTGAAACCATCTTTCGTTGGGATGAGCGCGATGCGGATGATGTCCGAATCGCCCAAACGCATTTGCGCCGGATATTCGAGTTCGATGATTCGCTTTTCAGTGACCGTCGTTGGAGAAATTGTTGGACGTGGAATGATGGCAGTAGGTTGCGGCGCGGATGTGGCGGCGGGCGCTTGAGTCGGCGCGAGTGTTGGCAGTGGACTGATTCGGGTGGCGGTAGGTTGCGGCGCGGACGTGGCGGCGGGTGCTTGCGTTGCGCGAAGCGTCGCTGCAGAGGTGGCGGCTTGCGCCGGTGCGGCTGTCGCTTTAAGCGATTCAGTAGTCGGCGCGGCGCAGGCGGCGAGTGTGATCGTGATGATCGCCATCGCAAAAATAATCCAAGTGAGTCGCCGCGTGTTCATCGCTTATCTCGGCGGAGCAAATAGAGTCGGCGCGACGGGGATCTGTTCGCGCACGATTTGATTTGGGGCAAAGGCGTAAACCAGCGCGGCGCAAGCAAGACAAATTATTGCCAGACCGATAACCGCCAAAACAATTCTTGCGCGTGGAGACATGTGGATAGTATACAAGGAGACAGGAAGGCGCGTAAACAGGGAGACAGGTAAAAACGTAAACAGGTATGCAGGGTTGCCTACCCGTTTACCTGTCTACTTGTATACCTGTTTACCTGTTCCCTTTCCACTTGCATTACGCGGTTGACCCTGCTAAAGTTTCGATGACATGAGCCTTTGGGACGACTACCCCCGCGATTATCGTCAACGCGAAACTCAAATGATCCTCAACGCCACACGCGCTGGTGAGAGTGCCTCGTTGATCGGATTAAGCGGCGCGGGCAAAAGTAATTTAATGGGATACATTGTCCACACACAGGGGACGCCGACTCATCCCTTTGTGCTTGTGGATTTTAATCGCCTCACTCAGCGCACGCCATCGGCCTTCTTCAACTTAATACGCCAAGCGTTAACCGACTCTGCCGATGTGCCGGATGAACTCGACGCGCTTCACGCCGCGATTCAAAAATGTTTGCACGCTGCCGAGCGATTAACCTTGTTGCTGGATTTGAGCCTGTTGCTTAATCGCGGCGTGATGTTCGGCGAATCCGATCTTCTTCTCTTCAATA
>CAKKQG010000217.1 GCA_919901875.1 Anaerolineales bacterium | reverse complement strand
TCACTTCTTCCCCAACTCACTCAGCTTCTTATCAATGTCTGCGCTGAACATGCGCTTGCGCGCGCGGCGTGATGGCAAGCCACGCGCTACTTCGACCACCGCCGCCGCCAAATCGCCCGCCGTCGCGTAACGGTCGGCGGCATTCTTCGCCATTGCTTTTTGAATGATCGACTCAATACCCAGCGGGAGATCGGGGTTGAATTTCAAAATATCGGGGATCGGCTCTTTGGAGTGCATCTTCGCCAACTTCATCGGACTGTCATGATCATACGGCAAACGTCCGGTGAGCATCTCAAACAAGATCACGCCGAGCGCATAAATATCGGTCTTACCATCCACCTCATCGCCCTCTGCTTGTTCCGGACTCATATAGGCTGGCGTGCCAACGATGAATTGCCCGGTGAGTCGGGCGTTGCCCGCCGCCGCAATTTGCGCCAAGCCAAAATCGCTCAAGAACGCCTGACCGCGATTGTCGAGCAAGATATTGCCGGGCTTCAGATCGCGATGAACGATCCCGCGCTCATGCGCTTCATCGAGCGCTTCGCCAACGCGATCAAAGATCGCCGCCGCATCCGGCATCGGCAATGCGCCCTTTGCCAGATAGCTATCAATCGAACCATACATCATGTAACGCATCACGATGTACGGTTGTCCATCATCTTCGCCAAAATCATAAACCGGGACGATGTAGGCGTGTTCGAGCGCGGCGATCACTTCCGCCTCACGCCGAAAGCGCACCGCAAACTGTGGATCGAAAGTAAACTGGCGCGGCAACACTTTCACCGCCACCTTGCGCGCCATATACGGGTCGCGCGCCAGATACACAATCGCCATGCCGCCACGACCTAATTCTTTTTGAATTTCGTAACGACCAATTTTGCCTTCAGCCATTCAGTTATCTCTCCTCACAAACAAAGAAACCCGCTTTCTTGCGAAGCAAAAGCGGGTCTCTCAAACACGGAAAGTTACGACGCTAAGAAATCGTCCAACGCCTTCTTGGCGATCTTATACTGCGAGCCGATCTGTTTAGATTTGACCTGACCGTCCGTAATCATCTTCATCACATCCGCTTCGGATACCTGCAAGTACGCCGCCGCTTGAGCCGGATTCATCACATCGGGCGCGGGTCCCGCTGCGGGAGCCGTCGGCTGAGGCGCGGGGGCGCCGCCTTGCGGATGCGGAGGCTGCATCCCACCTTGAAACGCTTGCCCCATGAGGTTGCCGATTCCGATACCCGCGCCAATACCCGCCGTGAGTCCGGCGCCGCCACTTTGGTTTTGCGCCGCATCGCGCATAGCATCTGCCGCTTGCAATTGCATATAGGTTTGCATATCGAGCATACCCATCGCGCGCAGTTCTTCGGCAGATTTGCTAGAGGGTGTCAGACTCTCAACATAAAAACTTTTGAGCGTCACACCAATCGCATTGAAATCATCTTGCGACTTCGCCCGAACCGCCGCGCCGATCTCTTCAGTAAGACCGGTCATATCAAGCACCGACTTGCCTTGCTTCGACGCCAGTTCGCCCAAAATATCGCGCAGCTTGGAGATCATCATCGAGCGGAAACGCCCGGCAATATCTTTCGTCGAATACGCGCCTTGCGCCCCGACGATCTGAGTCACAAACTGCTGCGGGTTGCTGATGTTGAACGAGAACGATCCGAAGCCCTGCAGTAACGCGATGCCCAAACCCACACCGGGATTCTTCACGATGATCGGCTGCGGCGTGCCCCATTTTTGATCGGCAAACTCGCGCATCGCCACAAAATAAACTTCGGCGGTGAACGGTGAGCGCTCGTTGAACGCCTTACCGATCAAGTCACGCAGATATGGAATGTTCGCCGTCGTGATCGTGTGCCGTCCGGCGCGGAAAGTATCGAGCGCCTTGCCATCGCGGAAGAACACCGCGTTCTGACTCTCGCGGACGATCACCTGCGAGCCCATTTGAAAATCGCCCGCCCCGCCTTCCGGAAAACGGTGGACGATCTCATCACGCATTTCATCAGGATATTCAATAACATCAAAAATTCGAGCCATAATGTCCTCCAGTTAAAATAGATTTCCTTCGTTTCCCTAAGTTCCTTTAGTTCCAAAGGAAATAAAGGAGACGCGGGAACTAAAGGAAATGAGTTGCTAAGACAGTATCACATCCTTGCGACGGTCAAACGCCGTCACGCAATCGCCGCACACTGCCGTCACATTGCGAATCGCTGCAGGCAGACCATCGGTGCCAAGCGACGTTTCCAAATTGTCTACCGCATTCGCCACTTTGCTCACGCCTTCGAGCAAGGCTTGATCATATTGATAGAGCTTATCGAGTTCGCCCTCTTTCACTTTCACTTCGTCGAAGAAACCGGCATACCCGTAAGCCGCCGTCTTCATAGTGTCAATGAAGGTACGCAGCTTGAGTGCCGCCGACTCTACCAGCGCAACGTGATCGATCATCATCTCCTGCACCATGCGCTTTTGAATCTCGGAGATGCGTTTCCACTGCTCCTCGTATCGCGCCGCCAGAGTCTCGCGCAAAAGTTTGTCTGCCGCGCGGCGATCTTCTTTTGCCTTGTAGCCGCTATAGCCGGGAATCTTGCTGGCGAGTTTTTCGATGAAACTCTTTGAATCACCAATCTTTGAAAGCATGTCACCCATTTTGATTCTCCTTGATTATATGTTGGGGCAGGGCTTGCCCCTGCCCGTTTGGGCAACCGCAAGGGTTGCCCCTACAAAAAATATTCCGTTCCACAATGCTGGCACTTGCTCACACCTTTACCCGCCAGCGTCACCTGTCCACCGCAGCGCACGCATTGGGTTTTATCCTTCAACTGCGAAGCCTGCATACTATACAACACTCCGTCTTCCCAGTTAATGTAGCCGCTAAACAACCCCATGCCCACCAAATTATAAATCCAATTTTGAACTTGCTCACGACTAGATTTTAGCTCAAGTACTAAATCGCTAATCCGCACCTGCCCGCGCGTGGCAACCATGTCCAAAATCTTCCTCTGTTTGGCGATTATCTCATCATCCTTACCTTCCTGTGTTGATTTGATGATCAGAAACACGCCCGCGCCAAAAAGTGGAAGTGAGATGATCGCCAACAAGATGACGCCGACTCCGACTCCCGATGCCGTCAGCCCCGCCATCGTGAACACGCACAACACCGCCCCGCCAACCACGCACACCGCAATGCCGCTTACGATCAAAATGATACCCGCAACTTTACTGTTCATTGTTCATTCTCTCATTGTTCATTGTTCATTTACCTGAACCCGCCGCGCCCGCCGCCGCTAAAGCCGCCGCCGCTGAATCCACCACCTCTGAACCCTCCACCGCGAAATGATCCGCTGCTGCCACCGCCACTGTACTTCGGCTGAGGCGGAGTCGCAAAAGACCGACCCGCAGTGTTCAAGGCGTTGATCATCCCGTCGCCGATCTGATTCAATCCACCGACCATGCCATCGCCCATCTGATTCAAGTTTGGCATTTGCGGCGCTGCCACGCCGCCGCTCATCGGCGCACCCAAGCCCATC
>CAKKQG010000216.1 GCA_919901875.1 Anaerolineales bacterium | reverse complement strand
TCGCCGCTTGGATGATTCGATCCATATCCAAATAAGATTCGCGCGGCGTGGGGGGCCCGATCAATACCGATTCATCTGCCATGCGCACATGCAGAGCATTTGCGTCGGCTTCGGAGTAGACGGCGACAGCGCGGATGTTGAGTTCGTGACAGGCGCGAATGAGCCGCGCGGCGATCTCGCCACGATTGGCGATAAGAATTTTTTTAAACAGAGACATGAATTTCTCCTGTCATACGTCATCGGATTCAATGGCAATTGATACTAGCGAGGCATTTTACACACCGTTACGCTATCTCACAATATCCCAAAGGAGGTTTGTATGCCACCCATTGTTTATGCGGTGTCGGGCGGAGTCTCCAAATTTGCGAAGGCGCGCCCCGACAAAACTTTTCAGGCGGTTGTCAAAGAGGCTTACGATTATGCCATCCAAGACATCGGCTTGAGCTTTGAGCAGTTCACCGAATTGGTGGACGGTTCGGTTGCCTCGTATTTCTCTGATCATTTTCAACGGCAGTTGATGTCGGGCATTATGGCACAAGATTATCTTGGCTTGTGTCCGAAGCCCGGTCATCGCGTAGAAGGCGGCGGCGCGACGGGCGGTCTGTGTTTTCAAGAAGCGTGGAAGTCGGTTGCTTCGGGTCACATGGATATTTGCGTGGCGTACGGTTTCGAGACGATGAGCCACGTGGAAACATGGAAGGGCAACGAGTTCATCGCGCTGGCTTCGGATGTGAGTTTCGATTATCCCGTCGGCGGATTCTATTCCGGTTATTACGCCATGATGGTGACGCGGCATATGAAGGAGTTCGGCACGACGGTTGAACAAATGGCGCACGTCTCGGTTAAGAATCACATCAACGCTTATCACAATCCGTACGCGCAAAAACGAAATCGTTATTCGATCCAAGATATTCGCAACGCGCCGATGGTTGCCTGGCCCCTGACGCGGCTGGATATTTGCGTGATGTCGGACGGCGCGGCGGCGACGATACTGTGCAACGAAGAGGGGTTGAAGAAGTTGGAGAAGGCGGGAGCGAAGATCGCTCGTCCACTTGTTAAAGTAACCGGCATCGGGCGCGGCACGGATGCGATGCGTATGGCGGATCGCCCGCACTTTGATTACGATTATTTCATGAAGCATTACGCGACGGAGCAAGAAAAATCTTCTAACGAGACTCAATCTTTCTATCGCAAGTTGTGGGACAAAGGTTTTCGTTATCCGGGCGTGCATTCTTTCCGCGCCGGACGCACGGCGGGCAACATGGCGTGGAAGCACGCTGGAATCAAAGACCCGTTGAACGAATTAAATTTTGTCGAACTGCACGATGCTTACACTTCAAGCGAGATTCAAACTTACGAAGATTTAGGTTTGTGTCGCTATGGCGAAGGCGGGCCGTTTGCGGCATCAGGCAAAGCGTTTACGCCCGGCATTGATTACGGTTTGAAGTTACCCGATAAGCCGGTGTGCCCGGTGAATACGTCGGGCGGGTTGATCGCCTGTGGTCATCCGGTGGGCGCAACAGGTTTGATGCAGGCGGTGTTCGCGATTTGGG
>CAKKQG010000215.1 GCA_919901875.1 Anaerolineales bacterium | reverse complement strand
TCAAAGCGATGAGCGTCTTTGCCTTGCGCGACATTGATCTGACCAAGATCGAATCACGCCCGATAGCCGGTAAGACGTGGGAGTATATGTTTTATCTTGACTTCGCCGGAAACATGAACGATGAGGTGTGTCAACGCGCGCTGGAGAATTTAAAAGAGATCGCGTTGACGTTGAGAGTCTTAGGATCGTATCCGCGCGATCTTTGAGAGGTATAATCGCAATCACTGAGGTGATCTATGCCAACTCTCCGCGAAGTGGGAACCCCTTACACCATCAATCCCAACGATGAATCGCTAACGAGCGAACCTCTGCTCATACGCCGCAATGGAGAAGAGTGGGTTGTGTTGGCAATGCGGCATGAGGACTATCAGCACTGGTTGGCGCAAAAGCCCGCATCACCCAAACGCGAAATAGATTTTGAACGCAATCGCGCCGCGTTTCAAAAACTGTTGCCTGATCTGTTGAAGCAACACGAGGGGCAATGGGTAGCTTTTGTGAACGAACAAGCGGTTGCATTTGCGCCAAGCGCAAATAAAGTTCTGGAGAAAGTGACGCTGTTAGGGGATGTGCCTCTTTATATTCAAGAAGTGCGCGCACAACCCCGCATTTACAAAATGACTTCACGCCATATCGCGCGTTCGACCTCTGTGTCATGAAGTTTAATTACGAGAAAACCGAAGACCCGCCGGCGCCGTTTATTTCGGTGACGCTCTCACACGATATACATGATGATCATAAGGTTGAGATCAACGCGAAGTTGGATACGGGCGCAGACATCACCGCAATTCCATCTAAAGTAGCCGAACAACTTAATTTTCGACATTCGGGTGAAATGGCGTTTGAAGATTTTGACGGACATCTCTTCCATAAAGACATTTACGCCATTCGCATTAAATTGCCGACGGGACAACACGGGAAGATCAATGTTCTCACTATTCCCGGCGATCATGTTTTGTTGGGACGCGATGTGATCAACCAATTCCGTTTACTCCTTGATGGTCCCGCCCTCACTTTAGAGATTCTGGAATAGCTTTCCTCGAACCCATCTTAACGATAGTAGCGTCGTCGCCGCACTCGCCCATACCAGTTATACGGATGGGCGCGACCATATGTATTATCACGGAAGTGGCGCGACCAACGGCGCATGTCGCGCACCACGATTAAGATCATTGCCACTACCAAACCGGGAGGCAACCAGTTCCATTCGTTTTTGGGGTCAATAGGCCACAAAGCAAACGTAGCAAAGACACACAACAACGCCACCAACAACGCGCCGCCAATGGCAAAGCCGCCGCGCCGACCGGGCGGCGCAACGAGCGCGGTGTAGAGCGCGAGAAGAAATGAAATGATTCCAAGCGAGGGGTAGAGAAGGTTGAGGGAGATAAACATAGTTTGAGTATAGCAAAAAAAAGACCCGAAGGTTTTTAGAAACCCTTCGGGTCTGATCTTTTTAATCCGTGGCGCTTAGTTGTTGATAGTAACGATCAAGCCACATATTCGACCAGCCCCACAGAGTCGAATCGCGCACAATGCGTTTAACTTCCTCGCGGCTGATCTTCGCTTCGCTATCCAATACGCTGTGGTTCTTGCGGCTGATCGCCAACGTGCGAACAGCGAACATCAACGGAAAAATGCAGAAGAGCCGAATGCTGTGCTGCCAAGGCGGCAGCGCCTTGAGATAAGCTAACGCCGCGTGCAAATGACGCTCGGCTTTGTCGGCGAGCATGTCGAGAACTTGTATCGCTTCGGCGCGATGTTCGGGCTTGAACAAATCTTCGCGGCGAATGTTCACCGCGTGGCAAAACGTTTCAGGCACAAAGATCCAACCGCGCTCGTAATCTTCGCGCAAACCACGAATTACATTTACGGTTTGAAGCGCCAAACCAAACTCGCGCGCCAACGGCATCAGTGCGTCTTTGTGCCAACGCACAGTGAACGAATACCAGGCGAAGAGCTGCGTCAACAAATAGCCCACGCGCCCCGCCACCTCGTGCATGTAATCGTCCATATCATCTTCGTTATTGACGACGGGTCCACGCGCTACCCAACGCGCCATACCCTGCGTGCTATCGCGCACATTGTTCACGATGGGTGTTTGCACTTCAAGCGGCAGAGTCCGCAACCGCGCCAGAACTTGTTCGGCGTGTTCGGCGACAATGGCATCGGGGTTAGAACCATCGGCTGGTTTAAATTGGCAGGTCAATTGTTTGATGTCGGCTTCCCCGGCGAGAACTTGATCCCACAGATTCAACAACGCCACTTTTTGATCCACCGGCATCTCTTCGTTGTCTTCTAAAAAATCGGAGACGCGCAAGAGTAAGTAGGCGACCATCACCCCATCGCCCAACACGCCGGGCAAACGTTCAATGCCCAAAGCAAAGGTGCGGCTGGCGGCGCGCAGCATGTCAACTAAAGTGAGTGTGGGTTGAGGTGTCATGAAGAGATTGTAACCGAGTTAGAAACGCTTGCCAATAATTTCTTTGTAAAGGTAACACCGCCCCGCGTCAAAAGTGACGTTGCCCATTACTTACTTCGCATCCCACATCTCGGCGTTCCAGTTCATGCCACTGAGGAAACTGAACGGAGCGGGCGTGAAGCGATCCGAATAGGCAACTACGCTAGAGTGCGTGTAGAGCGGCACAACCAACGCATTGTCATAAATATATTTTTGGATCACGTCGAAGGTTCTCTTGCGCGCGGCGGGGTCGGCTTGGGCTTGAGCAGTGTTAAAAAGCGCATCCAGCGACGGATTGCAGTAATGAGTGTGATTCGTGCCGAGCGGGTTCGCCTTGTTGATCACCGAACTGCATCGCCAGACATCGGTGTAAGGGTCGGGGTAGTAACCGCTGGTGTAGCCTGCCAGATCAAATTTTCCGGTGGCGATGTTTGCGCCTTCAACGTAAGTCCCAAAGAAGTCGCCATACGTTATGAATTTTGGTTTGAACTCGACGCCGATCTTTTTGAGATCAGATTGAACGACTCGAGCGATCTCCTGACGGAGCGGCGTGGTCACCGTTTCAAAATTAAAACTCAGCTTTGATTCTTTACCGCCGCACATTCCACTGCGGATGCCGTCTCCGCCCGCCCTGTAACCTGCTTCGTCCAACAACCGTGATGCGCCTGCGGGATCATATCCCTCAAATTTAAGATCGGTGTTCGTCCAAGACGAGTTAGCCCATTGAGTGATTGGCACAGCCGCTTTGCCGCCATACACGCGCTCGACAATCGCCACGCGATTGATGCCCAGCAGAATCGCTTTACGCACCTTCACATCTTGCAACGGGCAAGGTCCGTCATAATCCGATCCGCTTTTAGTGGAGCCCAAGTTAAAAAAATAATGCTCATAGTCCGGAGTCGGCAGCACCTTGCTGTGAATCTTCGGCTCCAATTTTTGCAGTGCAGTCACTTCAGCTTCGGTGAAATCGGGATACCAATCCACATCACCCGATTGCAGCGCCGCTAACGCTGCTTCCGGTGTAGGCATGAATCGAATCTGGATTCTCTCTAGTTTTGGTTTGCCTCTATAGAAATTGGGATTCGGAATCAACGTGATGGATGTGTTGGCTTTCCATTCGCTGATCATAAAGGGACCCGAGACAACTTTCGGTTGACGAATTTCGGGATGCGATTCGAGTCCTGTTTTACTTTTGAAAACGTGTTCAGGAAGGATCGCCCCGGCGTTGTGCGCGCCTTGCGTGAAGAGCAGATACCACGCGGGATACACTTCTTTGAATTTGATGACAACGGCGAGATCGTCGGGCGTGTCAATTTTTTCGATTTTGTTGTAGCCTTCAACGCTCACAGGTTTATTCTTGGAGTCTAGGATCGACTCCCAAGTGAACTTTACATCTTTCGATGTGAGCGGTTGGCCATCCGACCACTTCAGCCCCTTTTTTAATTTCCAAGTGATCGTCAATCCATCGGGCGAGATGCCGCTGTTTTCCGAAGAAGGAATCACTTCGGCGAGTTCGGGAACAAGGTTGCCTTTGTCATCCCATTCCGCTAAACCGATCAACGTTAATTGAGCAACCCACAGGGCATAGTTCATGCTGGTGTAATAAGGAGTGATGGCGTCCGGCTCTTGTATCCACGCGCCGATCACTGTTTTGGTTTTGGAAAGAGTCGGCGCGCGCGAGGCGGCAACAGTTGGCGAAGTCGGCGGCAGATTCTTGGCAGGGGCGGGTGCGGCGCACGCGGCGAGCGTCACCAAAATAAAAATAATGTTGAAGAAGAGAGGAAGAGATTTATTTTTCATCCGCGTTCCGTGATTCGACAACACCTGACAGGTCTACTTACAATTCGGCAGATGTTAAATTTAGTAAGACCTGTCAGGTGTGGGTTAGGATATGCTAAGCTTACTACATACAAGGAGATACTCTATGCCCACCCCTAAAAAAGATTTAAGTGGATTGACGCTCTTGGGTCGTGCCGCCAAGCCCAGCAAAAAACTTGAAGCGTTTCCGAATCACAACCCCGAGCGCGATTACATCGTCACGCTGACGACGGACGAATTCACCTGCATCTGCCCTGTCACCGGTCAGCCCGACTTTGCCAAAATCACGATCCGCTATATCCCCGATAAAAAAGTGGTCGAGTCGAAATCGCTCAAACTTTATTTTTGGTCATATCGCAACGAGGGCGTATTCCACGAGCATGTCACCAACACGATCTTAGACGACTTGGTAAAAGTCTTGTCACCGCGTTGGTGCGAAGTGGTTGCCGATTTTTCAATGCGGGGAGGGATTGCGATCAGTGTGAAAGCGGAATACCGGAAGTAGCGAGTGGCGAATGGCCGATAGCGTATAGCGAATGGCGAATGGCGTATGGCATATAGCGAATGGC
>CAKKQG010000214.1 GCA_919901875.1 Anaerolineales bacterium | reverse complement strand
ACAAACAATTGGGACTCGCCATAATGCTAGTCGTTGACTAAATTGGTCAACGACTATGCTATTCGAGATCACCCGCCGCGCCGATTACGCCACACGCATGATGTTGGAACTTGGTGAGCGAGCCGAAGGCGAATGGATGCTTGCCGAAAGAATCGTCCGCAACACCAGCGTACCTAAAGCCTTCTTACACAAGATCACTGCCGACTTGGTCAAAGCCGGATTAGCCAAGACACATCCGGGACCCACTGGCGGTTTAGCCTTGGCGCGTCCGGCGCACACCATCAACATGCTTCATATTCTCGAAGCGATTGAAGGGCCCATCTGCGTCAATATCTGTCAGCTGCGCCCGCGCGAATGTCCGCGCGACCTGATCTGTCCGGCGCACACGGTGTGGGGGCGGCTACAAGGGATGATCATCCAACAATTGCAAAGCGCCGTTCTCGATCAATTGGTTGAAGAAGCAAAATATCTCAAAAAGAATCCGCGCAAGCACGACGCGCAAATCAATCTCAAATCTTCTCAAAGGAAAATCTCACAATGGATATCAAAAATTTAACCCGCCGCAACTTCCTAAAAGTTGCGGGACTACTCGGTGTGGGCGCGGGCGTAGCCGCGTGCGCTCCTACTGCCCCCGCCACCCCGACTCCCATGCCGGGCATGGAGATGACTCAGCAAGCAACTGCTAACGCCGAGATGGACGCCCTGCACGAGAAGGGAGTCAAAATCTATCTTGACTACATCGGCAAAGATCCAAAATTCTGGGACAACAAACTTAAGCCCACCGAGAAAGACGGCTTCAAAGTTTTTGAAGTCACTTGCAAAGACATCAAGTGGGAAATTGAACCCGGCAAATCTGTTGAGGCAATGTCCTACAACGGAATCGTTCCGGGTCCAGAAATCCGCGTCACCGAAGGCGACAAAGTGCGCGTGGTGTGCAAGAACGAAATGAAACAAAGCACCTCGATCCACTTTCATGGCGTGCTCGTTCCCAACGCAATGGACGGCGTCCCTTACATCACCCAACCGCCGATCAAAACCGGCGAGACGTTCACTTACGAATTCACCGCCAAGAATTCCGGCTCGCACATGTATCACTCGCATCACAACGCCGCCGAGCAAGTCACCAAAGGTTTGATGGCGCCGTTCATCATTGAACCCAAAGACAAAAGCAAAGAGCCCAAAGCCGACGCCGACTACAACATGGTGCTAAACGACAGCGGCATCGGTCTGACCATCAATGGCAAATCGTTCCCTTACACGCAGCCCATCATCGCCAAACTCGGGCAGAAGATTCGCGTCCGCTACATGAACGAAGGTTTGCTCATTCACCCGATGCACTTGCACGGACTGCCGCAACTCGTCACACATAAAGACGGTTACGCCCTGCCGCAACCTTACTTGTGCGACACGCTCAACATCGCCCCCGGCGAGCGTTACGATGTGTTTGTAGATTGCACCGAACCCGGCGTGTGGGCATTCCACTGCCACATCCTCACCCACGCCGAATCGGCGCACGGCATGTTTGGCATGGTCACGGCGTTAGTGATCCAGTAAATCGGTTCATCACAAAATCAACGATTAGAGTTTGGAGATTAGAGATTGAATCTCCAATCTCTAATCTCTTAATGCTATAGTGAGAATGATGAAACGATTCATCCTCACGCTGGC
The DNA here is from genome assembly GCA_919901875.1 of Anaerolineales bacterium. GTDB lineage: Bacteria > Chloroflexota > Anaerolineae > Anaerolineales > VGOW01 > VGOW01. The sequence continues at coordinate 1,070 of CAKKQG010000214.1, read as the reverse complement.
AATTTTGATCTCGTCGTGCGCGCCTCGATCCACGCCAGCACCCCTGACGACAGTGACGCCGCCAGCGCGCGCGGCACCTTCCCCTTCATTCGGCGCGACGCCGCTCCCCACTCGCGCGCGCTGGAAGTTTGGCGACGTGCTGCCTTACACCGTTCAACCCGGCGACACACTCGTTGCAGTCGCGGCAAGATTCAACACCCCAAGCGACGCCATCCAACAATTCAACCCCGAAATTAAATTTGCCGACCTGACCACGCTCGAACCCAAAACGCAATTAAAAATTCCGGCGAACTACGCGCCGTTCAACGGCACGCCCTTTTGGATCATCCCCGACAGCGAGTTGATCAACAGTCCGGGCGTCAAAGATTTTTTGACCAAAAAATTTATCCTTGAGCAAAAAGGATTCCTAACAACCTACGACGACTACGCCGATCAAAAAATGCGCCCGACGTGGGAAGTGATTGATCGCGTGGCGCAGATCTATTCGATCAACCCGCGCCTGCTCATCGCCCTCGTCGAATATCGTTCAGGCGCGGTCACGCAAAAAAATATCAGCGACTTCACCTACCCGCTCGGTTATCGCCAACCGACCTACGGCGGACTCCACAACCAATTGATATGGGCGGCAAAGCAAATGAGTCGCGGTTACTATGGGTGGAAGAGCGGAAAAATTCTCGAGGTGACTTTAAGCGATAGCCGAGTCCAACGGCTCGACTTTTGGCAGAACGCTGGCACAGCGGCATTGCACTCGCTCTTCGCCGAGATGATGACACAAGAAGAATTTTCTCGCGCCGTCTCGCCCGACGGGTTCTCCGCCACTTACAAAAAACTTTTCGGCGATCCATTTCAGCACGAGGTATCTCTGATGCCGACGAACCTTCGCCAGCCCAATCTGCTGTTGCCATTTAAGAAAGATACTATCTGGAGTTACACCGGCGCGCCTCATGCCGTGTGGGGTGATGATACTCCGTGGGCGGCAATTGACTTTGCCCCGCCTACCGTAGGAATAGGATGCGGCTTCTCAAACGATTGGGCGACCGCATTGGCTGACGGCGTCATCACTCGCAGCG
>CAKKQG010000213.1 GCA_919901875.1 Anaerolineales bacterium | reverse complement strand
AGCGTTTATCGTCCAACGAAGATCGCTTAAACGAACTCGCCGAAAACTTGCGCGCTATGCTCGCTCACGATCAGACTCGTATGCAAGCCATCTATACCGTGATCCGCGATGCGCTGTCAGAATACGAGCAAACACTTACCAAAGTACGATAAGCTCTATTAAATAAAAGCCGTAGCAATTTGACGTTGCGTAGCGGGATGATATACTTTCAACACATGGGCGACAGTGAAAGGTTTAGAGTAACGTGATGACTGACACCGAGAACAAAGCAGTGATTAGTGAGTGGCAAGTGATCAACTTGCGGTTGACCACATTTTATGATGACACGATGCCATTACAATTTAAGCAGAATGAATGGTTTAGAGAGGTGGCTGGGGAAGATGCCGAAACAACCATCACACGGCGCGATTTGTTTCAACAAGAGGGAAATTTTGGAGAGGGTCGTCTCATACTAGGAATGCCTGCCATGACAATTCCCCAACGCGTGGATTGGTTCTATGTTTCGCCAACTGGTCTAGGTAATCCCTTCGATAACCTCGAAAATGCAATTTCAAAGTTCGTTCCTATAATGAATAAATGGCTCGAGTCTTCGTTTGACACCATGCGCATCGGGCTTGGATCGGTGTCGTTGTTACCAGCGAAGGATAAAGAGTCTGCTTACAAGCAACTAGCATCTTATTTACTTGCGGTCAAACTTGAGCCAGATTCGTCTGACTTCCTTTATCACATCAACCATCCACGCAGATCCAAAACGCCCGTCGAGGGATTAGATATCAACCGTCTTTCCAAGTGGATGGTCTCGCTATCGAGTGAAATAGGTCTATCTACAGCGAGCGTTCGTAAAAATTTCAGCTGTTTGCTTGAAACGGACATGAATACTTCAGCTCAATATCAGGGGAACTTACCAAAGAATCATTATGCTGCAATTCTTAATGAACTGGTAACATTAACGCAAGAAATTGTAGAAAAGGGCGATGTCAAATGATAGGACAGAGCATTCCTCTTTCTGAAACTAAACCGAAAATACCGACGAAACGGATAAGGCCGTTATATACCCATCCTACAGGTTACGATCTTCTCCAACAGGTATTGATCGAAGTAAGAGAAATAGAGAATGCAACAGTCGATCTAAGAACCATTGATAAAAGATTATTGTTTGCACATTTCCAAAGCCAAGAAAATGGTACGGCTACCTTGTTACAGGTCGAAGTGCCTGTGTCGATGAATAACGCGTCGGCAATCCACTATTCTAATAGAATGGTCGTTGAGCAACTCGCTGATGAAGTTATCAAATACGCTCGCCAAGAAGCGCTATTGTTTCCAATTCGCAAAATGTCTGTAGAAGCTATTTGGGTGCTTGATCATTTAAGGCAAGCGCTAGTCGATAAAGGCTGGCTACCCAATTTGCCGATCATCCATTTCGTCGAAGCACCTGATAAGTCGGTATTGCTGGAATGGATCTTTCCTCATTGGCGAATTGGTTTCAGCATTGAGCTCAACGTGGAAGAGTCCGGATGGTTTTTCTCTTCTGACAAATCCGCTGGCTCGGTGATTGCAGGAGGGCAACTCAATGGTTTTGACATCTCATGGATATTAGACTGGGTGTTGTCACAATTAAAAACATCTGCGCGGCATGTCTAGTAATTTCCCCGATCATTGTTTGCGGGGGTTGAGAAAGAAAGAGTACTTAACTCCAGACGGCAACGCAATCTACACGGCGGCTTACCTTCCTGATTCGCGGACATCCGAAAATCGTCAAGATGGTTGTGCTGAAACTTCTATCGATTGGGAAGATGACGCTTCTACATTGTCATTCACATTGAAACAAAACTCATCTGCACATGGGGTTGCTCGGCTACGAAAAGATGAGATTTACGAACCCGCCCGAAAAAATCCCGCCTTGAAAAACTTAGTTTTTTATGAACGCGCGCCAATGGATGGCAACCCTCACCATGGCAATATTGTTTTTGCTAAAGAAGCCCAGCAGCATCAGATAAAAACAATCGCGAATTATTTTGCGATGTGTGCAGAATTAATACGACGGCAACAAGGGCAATGAAGCGCGCGGGAAGTATTCTGAGTTTGGCTGTGCTATAGCCGTTGCGATAGCAAACAAACTATGCCCAAAGTTCTTTAGTCATGCGCGTCATCGGCACCGCCGGTCATGTGGATCACGGCAAGTCCACGCTGGTTCACGCCCTCACCGGCATTCATCCAGATCGACTCAAAGAAGAACGCGAGCGCGAGATGACGATTGATCTCGGCTTCGCTTGGCTCACGCTCAATGACGAACCCGTTGGCGTGGTGGATGTCCCCGGTCATCGTGACTTCATCGAAAATATGTTGGCAGGCATCGGCGGCATTGATGCCGCGTTGTTCGTCGTCGCCGCCGACGAAGGCGTGATGCCACAAACGCGCGAGCATCTCGCTATTCTCGATCTTCTCCAAATCAACAACGGCGTGGTCGCCCTCACCAAATCTGATCTCGTAGATGATGAATGGATCGAACTCATTAAAATTGATCTTGCCTCTCTGCTCGGTGATACCGTCTTGTCTGCGGCAGCCATCATCCCCGTTTCGGCGCGCACGGGTGCGGGGCTGGATGATCTTCGATGGGCATTATCCAAATGTTTAGCTTCTCATCCGCCTAAACCCGACTTAAGTCGCCCGCGTCTGCCAGTGGATCGCGTCTTCACCATGTCCGGCTTTGGCACGGTGGTCACCGGAACATTGCTCGATGGTTCGCTCAACGTAGGTGATGAGATCATCATCATGCCATCCAACAAAACCGCGCGTGTGCGCGGCTTGCAGACTCACAAAAGCAAATTAGATCGCGCAGTGCCGGGCAGCCGAGTCGCCATTAACCTGAGCGGCGTGGATGTCTCCGACATTGAACGCGGCGAAGTTATCTGCTATCCCAACACACTTCGCCCCACCGAACTCATTGATGTTCAATTCCGTCATCTCAAAGATTCCGACTCTCCCCTCAAACACAACGCCGAAGTGAAATTTTTCGTCGGCGCGTCGGAGACCCTTGCTACTGTGCGAGTTCTCTCAGGCGACTCACTGGCGCAAGGCGAGACAAGCTTTTTGCAGATCGATCTCGCTCATCCCGTCGTCGCCTCTAAAGGTGATCGTTTTATACTGCGCAGACCCTCACCGGGTTCAACATTGGG
>CAKKQG010000212.1 GCA_919901875.1 Anaerolineales bacterium | reverse complement strand
GCAATCCGTTTAGCGACAAATAAAACTTCGTACGGACTCTATAACTTAATCATCGCCCCGGGCGGGGTGCAAATTCAACGGCGCTATATCTCGACCAACGCCATCACGCCCGAGTCGGTGCGCGAGTGGATCAACGATTTGATCGCCGTTGCCCGCATCGTCGAAGCGCAACCCGCGCCGCAAAAAGTTGAAGAGGAGTCGGCATCGTCGCGCAAGATGCGCGTGGATCGTGACGCCTTCAATCTGCCTTGGATGCTTGGCACGATTGGTTTCTTTGTAATGATGGCACTATGCTTCGGCGGGATAATAATCGCGGTAGTTGCGCTGACAACCGGAAAATAAAAAAGACTTCCGAAGTCGCCCACACCGCGAAAACTTCGGAAGTCTTTTTGTTTCCCTTATTTCCTTTATCTCCCCTATTTCCTTTCTTCTATCTCCCTTTGTTCAACTCTTCCCTCAACCACTTCTTCTCCGCAGGCAAGTTGTAACAGCGCACACCCGTTGCGTTATAGATGGCATTGATGATCGCCGGCGTAGTTGGAATAGAAGCCAACTCACCCACGCCTTTCGCGCCGTAGGGTCCGTCCTTCGTTTCTTCTTCAATAAAGAACGATATCACTTCAGGCGTTTGATCAATTGTGGGCAAATGACATTTGTGTAACGAGTCGGTTTGCACATAGCCGTCTTTCATTACAAAATTTTCTTGCAATGCCATGCCCATGCCCATCGAGATACTGCCCTCCACTTGACCTTGTAACGCTAACGGATTCATCACCCGCCCCACATCGTTGGCGGCGATTACCTTCAATACTTTTGTCTCGCCTGTCTTCACATCTACTTCAACCAGTGCGGCTTGCGCGCCGAAGCCGAAGGCGAAGTGATGATATTGGGGAACCATCGGCGCGACGTATTGATAGCTGACCTTCGGCATTCGTCCTTCGCGCCGCGCGGTCTTCACCACTTCACTCAATTCAACACTGTGACCATTACTCCGCACTTTGCCATCTTCAAAAATTAAAGAGTCGGGCGCGGCATCTAACATTTCTGCGGCTGTTTGACTCAGCAGTTTGCGAACTTCTATGCTGGCGTAACGCGCCGCGTTGCCTGTCACATATGTTTGGCGTGAGGCAGTCGTCGCACCGCCATCGAGAGTCAAATCGGTATCAGACACCAAGACATCAATGCGCTCATATGGCACGCCGAGTTCTTCACTCACTATTTGTGCCAACACACCCACGAGTCCTTGCCCGATCTCGGCGGCTCCCGCACGCACGGCGGCGCGCCCGTCGGCGAACAGTTCCACTTCTGCGCCCGCCGCATCGTAGGCGCCACTCCCGAATCCGGTATTCTTATAGGCGCAAGCAATTCCCCACGCGCGGCGTTTATCGCCTTCACTCG
>CAKKQG010000211.1:4266-12242 GCA_919901875.1 Anaerolineales bacterium | reverse complement strand
CTTTTCGTAATCCTCTAACCGAAAATAGGCGTAACCCATTGCGATGTAGTTGTCTTCTTGTTCCGGCGGCTCTTTGCTATAACGAACTGCTTCTTGGAAATTCGCAAGCGCGATCTGGAAATCTCCTTTTGCTTTTGCCAAGAGTTCAGTTTTGTCCGTTGCCGAATTTGTTAAAGATGCTTTGCGGCTTGCCTCGTCTGCTTTACCGTAATAGACCCAACCGGTACCGGCTAACGCCAGCGAGTTGTTCGGATTCCGAGCAAGCACCCAACTGTAATCCTTCAACGCTCTGTCATAGTCGCCAAGCGTATGATACGCCACGCCGCGCCGCAAATAAAATTGATCATCGCGCAGCACCGCTATCGCCCGATCAAAATCACTAATGGCGTCGCTGAGTTTCCGTTGTGCCGTCTCCGGATTACGTTGGGCGTCTAACACTGCCGACCAGTTTTCTTTGGCTAAAGCGCGGTTGGCATACAAGGAGGCTGAAGGTCGAGGCGATTTGAGGATCAGTTGATCATAGTCGGCAACCGCCGCCTCATACTGTTTGAGGAGAGTGAGAGAGGCGGCGCGGTTGTTAAGCGCCGTCGTATTGTGCGGTGAGAAGATCAAGGCTTGGGTATAGCTCGCCACCGACTCCTCCAAAGGTTTTTGCGATTCCTCTTCTCGACGAACGGCAAGCGCCGCCAAACCACGCGTGCGGGCGTGGTTGCCAATGACAACATAATGATGCCCGGTCACTTCACGCGCCACATACACCATTGAGGCAATCACGATTGCGCCTACCGCCACTGTAATCGCCAGACGTCCCCAAATTGGGTAGATCGCTTCGCCCGTGTTGAGATCACGCGCAATCCAAATTGCATAGAGCGCGCAGGCAAGCAATGCCGTAAAAAACATCGGCACGACATAATCGGGCGTAATGAACCACGGTTTAGGGGTCAGCCAGTAGGTAGCCGCAAGAAGCAAGCCTGCACAGACGTAGAGGAACGGCAGCGAGTTGCGTGGTGAAGTCTTGGTATGCACGCGTATTTGTTGGAACGCTCCCCACCACGCCGGCGGCAAGAACAACCCGATGTAGAGGTAAGGATAAACATCCACAAGCGTGTACGGCAAATTCCATAGAGAGGCGTCTAAAACTCGCGGCGAGAAGATGCTGGCGGCGACGTAAGCGATCAACGTGATGAAGCTGACCCCATACAACATCGCCATTTTACTCGGCGCCACCTGATACCCGATGTCTTCCTTCTTCACCTTGGGGTTTGTCGAAAATGCGTCCTGCACACGCTCTCGCAAATGCTCATACCAGGCAATGTTGCCCGACACACTAAGGTGATCATCTTTGGTGATGATCGTCAGCGATGATGAATCGGGGCGGACGTTGCCGTTGAGCAACGCATCGGCGAAGATAATGCGCTTGATGCCGACCCACTTCAGACTCTTGGCATCGTCGCCCTCGCCAACAGTGATCGTCTGCAAATCAACATAGACCCGGCTTGAACGGGCGGTGCGTTGTAAAGTGCTGAGGCGTGTTTGAGCAATGACAATTAACCCCAGTACGGTGTAGGCGACGAGATACATTAACAAAAAGGCTATGCCAAACTGCAAAGCGACGTCGGCTTTAAAAGACGTGCTGGCTTCCGGATTTGTTTGCTGCAATAAGGTGGGGCTGTAGTTGGGATCATTCGTCAGGAGATCGATCAAGACCGGCACAGCATGAAACGACGTGCTGACTTGCAAGGTCGTGTCGCTCTCAAAATGAACGGTGAGCAACGGGACAATGATGAAAAAAAGAAACAGCACCACTAATGACACAAAACGGAAGAGGACCAAGAAAGGGTGTTTAAAGCGAAGCAAGTATTCGCGCGAGAAGGAAACACGCAGCGCGGTTGTGGAAGCCATCGTGCGCACGTCCTTGCCCAAAGTCTGATCGCGCTCAAACTCTTTGAGGCGTTCGGCGACTTCGGTCAGACCCACCACGTCCTTTTGCCGTTGATACAGTGAGAGCGCTTGGTTATATTGATTCACCGATTCGGTGGGCTTGCCGATTAAATAATTTACTTCGGCGTATAAGCCCGTCACCTGCGCTTCAAGTTCGCGATCATCGTAGGCTTGGATCACCGGCAACGCTTTTTCAAACAAGCCAAGTGCTTCTTGAGTTTTCCCGAGGCGCAGCATCGCTTGACCCAAACCCGCTTGGGCGCGCGCCCGGTTATATTCATTCAAGGTTTCGTCTTTAAGAAGTTCTTGAAAGGCTGGAATTGCCGCCGTCAGATCGCCCATCGTCAAATGCAGATAAGCCATCTTCTCTTCGGCTTGTCGCTTGTCGGCGGAGGCGGCAGTCTTTGCCAGCAGCGGCGCGGCACGGCGATACCAACGCGACCCGCTGGCAAACAATCGCCCAATGATCCAGTCTAAACCGCGCAACATCGGCCACGATTGCGGCAGCCATAATCGCCAACCAAAAAAGAAACTCAAATAAATGACGAGCGGCAGCCACGTCACCACTGAGAACAGATCGGACGCGAATTGCTTTAGGCTCGAGGTGAGAGGGTGAATCACTTCGCGGTGACCGCGCGCGGCAATCGCCAAACTGCGGTAGGCGTCGCCGATGTGGATCATCGTCAACGCTTGTTCATATCCGCTATTAGAACGCTTGGTAAATATAGTAAGAGCGTAGCGATATTGTTCAATCGCTTCCACTTGCATCCCGGAACGCGCCAGTGCATAGCCATAACCGCGCGCGACGTACGGCGCGAGGGTTGGCGAAAGGTCGGGGTTACTGCGAAGCGTCTTGAGCGCGGCTAAACTTTTCGACCAATGTCCGCGCAATTGATCGAGCCGGGCGTGGAGATGCACTAACATATTCTCCAGATCACTTAGTATGGGCGAATTGAGCAAGACCAAATAGGGCTGCACTTCTTCAGCCGTTACCAATAAGCGGTCGGCTGCCGCCAAACGACGTTCCGCATTGTAAACACGGAAGGTGTGCATCAAATAATCCAGTGCCGCTTCGGGGTCAATAAACAGCAGGTGAAACAGGCGGCTTTGATTATGCAAAAACGGATCGGGGTAGGGATGAGCGTCACGGAATTCCAACGCGCGGCGATGCGCCTGAACAAATCCAGATCGATCTTTCTCGATGAACAATCGCGTTAGAATGTCGTGCTCAATTCCTTGGATGGAGTAGCGTTTACTCTCGTCATCACTACCTTCACCCACTTCCCAAACAAACGAGAATTGCAGCAAGCGTTCAATCAAGCGTTGATCTTTGCCGTCGTTGCGGGCGCGCAATACCGCCATCAATTCTGCGGTGAAGGAATGGGAGATTGAAGCTAAATACAACCCCTCGGCTAACAGCGGTGGCGCTTTGGCTAAAATCTGATCGAGCAGAGTGCGCGCCAACTCCACATCTGCGGATTCTTCTAAGACGGGGGAGATCGTGCTATCTTCGGTTAACATAATTACAGCCACTCCTCGTCGGATTTATTTCCCATCCCGGCAGCGTCGGCCATCTTTGCCAGCAAACCGGGAAAGCCGCGCGATGTTTTGAACACTGTTTCAAGATCAAGCCCTTCGATCTTCCGCCGATTGACAATATATTCCTTGACATGCTCTTCTGTAAAAAGATCGAGTCCAGTCTTTGCCATAATCGCTTTTGCCGATTCTCCCAACTGCGGCACTTTGCGTCCGGCGAAGATCGCAATCGCTTTCTCCAATTGGCTCTCGCGCATTTTCAGCAACAAATTGTCATTCAACCAATTTTCGGCTTCCGTTGTCACCTCTTCATAAGAGTCAAATAAAAATGCAACGGCTTTCTTCGCTTTGAGTAACTCCGTCAAACAGGCGAAGAAAGAATCGTTGATTTTAATTTCCGCCGCGCGGCGCTGCATGTCGCTGTCGGCTTGGATATAAAATTGGTTGTCCTTGATCACGTCGCGCCCGGCAATGTCTTGAGCGTTGACGGCGCCCCCTGAGACGTTCACCCCGCCCGAGCTGCCCGTATTCGCATTCGAGAGTGTGATGTTCACACCGGTGAAATTGTTGATCGTTGCCGTCAAGTTATTAAAATGCTGCTCACCGATTTGGTCGCGCGCAGTTCGCACCAGCGATAGATAATCGTAGGCGCGGCGATCACGGAAGTCAACGTGCATCGCCGGAATGTCATTCTCATTGCAGTAATGACGAATCCTTTGAATGAGCCACGTCTTGCCCATCTCGGCGGGAGCTTCCACCAGCATCAAGGTCTTGGGCGTCTCACGCGCCAACATCTTCAAGAAGCCTTGATACTGTTTGTCTCGATTAACAAACCAATCAATGTAGTCTGGCATAATTAATAACTCGTCACAATTCCTCTCGTCATCTTATCTACAAAAAAGCGACACAACCTATCAGCAATGAATAAATTATAAGCTAAGATGGGGGCTGGGCAAAACGACATTCCAACTGACTTTAAGTGGCGCCGCCACTCCCTTTGGTCGCCGCGCAACAGGATATTTACATGACGCCTGATCAAACGTTAGGGATTCAGTGATAAGATCAGCCCCATATCAAAATAATTTGAGGTTATCCAATGACACAACGCCCCCCTCCCGCAACATCATCTTCTTCAACAGGATTTTATATCGGCATTGCCGTGCTAAGCGTCATCGGCGCGGCCGGCTTGTTTATGGTGATCTACGCCGTCGGCACCACGATTCGAGATCGCTTTGTCTCCACCACGCCGACCGCTGTCGTCCAATCAACTCAAAACGTGATCGTGACGCAGCCTCAGCCTGCCCCCACAACAGGCGGCGCGGCGACTCAACCGCCACAACCCACACAAGGCAGCGCACCTACTCAGCCACAACCACCCGCGCCGACTCAAATCACCGGACCTACGGCGAAAGTCAAGACAGCCGGTTTCTTCCGCACTGGACCTGGCACGAATTACGAAGTGTTAGGTTCGATGGCAGTGGGCGAGACGTATCCGATCATCGGACGCACACAGGATGGCAGTTGGGTAGCAGTTCAATACACGCCGACGCGCGTGGTTTGGATCGCCACAAGTTTGGTTGACATTCAAAATGGAGTCATCGGCGGCATCCCCGTGCGTAACCCGCCCGCGCCGCCGGCAACCGCCACCCCGATCCCGCCAACGCCTGTTCCGGCAACATTGGCGCCGATCTTCACCGCTACATCAGCCGCGCCTGTTGCTAGTACCGTGCGCGGCATTCGCGGCGACTTCATGCGCTTACGCAGCACATCCGTTGGAGTGAATGGCGAAATTTGGTTTGACTTTCAAGTGACAAACACCTCATCAACGGATACTGTGTCATATAATGGTTTAGGCCCCGTTGTGGTCGGAGTAAAATCGAAACCATCATGGGGTGACAGTTCATTGGGTCCCAATCAAGTTCTCCCTTGGAGCGATCATTTCGAGATCGGCACTGCCGGCAAGTACACGGTCTATCTCGGCATCTGCTTTTTGGGCAGCCGCAGCGCGTGCGAGAGCAACAACACTGGCTGGTCACTGTTGATAAGCGGCGGGACGATAGAAGTGAAGTAAAATTAAAGAAGAAACGAAAGAGCGCAACAAAAATTGTTGCGCTCTTTTTATTTTGAGAGAGAAACGATCCGAGATTAGCCGTTGGCTAACAGCGGTCGGAACTTATAGCCATACACCAACATACCGCGCTCGCCGTCTTGGCGAAGCTTGCGCGTGACCATTTCAACCTTCTGACCGATCTCTACTTTGCCGTTGTCCACATCCGTTAATTGCGCTGTGACCATCGGGCCCTCTTCGAGTTTAACGATGGCAACTGTATAAGGCGCTTGCTCTTCGTAGCCTTCCGGCGCATCGTAAACGGTGGTGTACGAATACACTTCACCCTTGCCCGAGAACTGATAAAGCGTCTTTGCTTCTTCAGCGCAGTGCGGGCAAACATCGCGCGGCGGGAAAATTTTGTTGCCGCAGTGATCGCATACTTCGCCTACCAACCCATAGCGTTGTTTTTGTAAACGCCAATTCCTTGAGATTTCCATTTTTGTCTCCGTGTCTATTAAACTGCCACAATTCTAGCCACGGGAGTCTGTCAAGAACTATCAAATTCATTTTCCCTTCAATTTGCCAGCAAATGATAGGGCAAACTTCTGGGCAATTTCCTTGTTAGCGTCACTTGCTACCAGCCCCTGCGATTCGAGAATTGGCATGGTCTGCGTCCGTACCGACGCAATATAAACGCCAACCCGAAAACTGATCTCGGTCACCGCCGCCAGGCGCGATGATTCACCTTCCGTCTTAGAAATGGTAGACCACGCGCGCGCCGAATCCCCTACGTCCGGCGGTTTCCCCCATGCGCCGCCGCCTAACCCTTCCATCTTGTCGAGAATCTTTTGCGCGTTGCCCGCCTCACGGTAAGCCGTCACTTGTTGAAACAATCCGGCAGAGATAGTCGGCGAAGCCTCTTCGGGCGCAACCGCTTTGATCATCATCGCCTGATAGCCCATCACACGCCCGAATGTCTCCAATGATTTCGAGTCAAGGAACAATGAATTCGGAGTCCACATCGGCAGGGCGCGATCATCAAAGACCCAGCGGTTACCAAACTTGGGGTCTAACGCCGCTAGCTCACGCTGCGTCAATAACACCGAGCGCAAATCAGTTCTCTGCGCGTCACCCAGAATCTTCAACGCCTCGGGCGTGGCATTTTTCTGCATCTTCTCCAACGCTTTCTTCGCAAACGAAAACGCCAGTTTGCCGTCCACGCTTGGTTCTTTGCGCCCCGTCACGGCAAGCGAATGTATCGCATTGAGATAACGGAAATCAACACGGTAGGTCGCCTGCTCGGCTGACGCCTCAGGGATTGGACGCAAATACCACAACACGGTGGCATCGCCAACCGTTTGTGGAGCGTTCACCTTTTCCCATTCCGTTCCCGGCGACTCCATATTCAACGCCGTTTGCGCCGAGAGAACCGAATCGTACATCACCACTTGCGATGTCATCACAAACGCTTCGCGTGAAGTTGTGTCACTCATATCCACGTAATATGAACTTTGTATCCCGGGTTGAATCGGCGACGACACGGCTGTGGGTTCGTTAGGCAAAATAATCGGTTGAGTCATTTCATACAACGTCTGGAAACTCCGATCATTCTCCGACCACGACGCTCCCAAGTCTGCCGCCGACAACGTGTAATCCCAAGCGTCGCCCATCAAGATCGTCGGCGCGGGTTTAGTGTACGCACTATAGAGTCCAAAAGCGATCAGTGCGACTGCCGCCGCACCGATCACCCACACCAGCATCTGATTCTTTTTTTGCTTCTTCTTCATCCTATTCGCTCCAACACATGAGTCACCGCCGTTGCCCCCGAACTCGCTAACGATTGAGTCAAACCGCGTTTGGCATTCGCCACTTGATTCGCGCCTGCTTCGCCGCGCAACTGCATCGCCACTTCCACCACTTGATATAAACCGGTAGCGCCGCCGGGGTTGCCGCGCGCTTTGAGGCCACCAAATGTTGAAATAGGAGTCTTGCCTTTCAAACTGATGCCGCCATTCTGCGCCAACTCCCAACCCTTGCCACGATCTGCCAAGCCTAACGCTTCAAGCGACAACGCGGCGAACACCGTATACGCATCATGCAGTTCGATCACGTTCATCTCGCTCACGCCGATGCCCGCTTGGGCAAACGCTTTCTCCGCCGACTCTTTTGCCGATTTAAAAATTAACGGGTCGGGACGATCATGAACCGCCATCGCATCAGTCACGACGGCTGAACCGGCGATCCGTAGTAGGGGCGAAGCATGCTTCGCCCCTACAGCCCCTACGGCATCCGCGCCGATCAGAATCACCGCCGCCGCGCCATCGGCATCGGGAGCAGAATCGAACATGTTGATCGGGTCACATATCATTCCTGCTTTGGCAAAGGCATCGGGCGTGATCACATTCCGAAACATCGCCTTCGGATTCGTTTTAGCGTTGGCGTGAGCGTT
>CAKKQG010000211.1:0-4166 GCA_919901875.1 Anaerolineales bacterium | reverse complement strand
TGATCACATTCCGAAACATCGCCTTCGGATTCGTTTTAGCGTTGGCGTGAGCGTTTACCGAGAACCCGGCAAAGTCGCGCAACGTGACGCCATACTCGTGCATGTAGCGGCGCATGATGAGTGCGGCGATGGTCGTCGGCGTGGCTCCTTGCGCCGCTTCCCAATCGGAGTCGGTCATAGTAGCCAGCGCGGCGTTGACTCCTGATCCAACTGTGTCAGTTATTTTTTCGACGCCGAGCGCCATTGCCGAATCGATCAAGCCACTGGCAACGGCGATATACGCCTGCCGCAGTGTCGCCGCCCCCGACGCATTACCCGCTTCCACTGTGACCGCCTCTATTCCGCGCAAACCACAGAAGTCAGCGATGAGCGCGCCGAGATGCGACTGATTCGAAAGTTGCGGGGCGAGCATGTTGCCCACGTACATCGCGTCCGGATATTTAATGTCCGCGTCTTTCAACGCCGCCTCAACCGCTTCAAGCGCAAGGTGGCGTAATGATGTTTCCCAATGTTCCCCCACCTCAGTTTGTCCAATGCCTAAAATGTAAACGTCTCTCATGTTATGGAAATTGGAGGTTGGAGGTTGGAGGTTGGAATCCACGCAGAGCGTCCAACCTCCAACTTCTAACTTCCAAATTATTTCATCGTAAGTTTGCCCCGATAACGCGTATACGTTGCATAATCAATTTGCGTGCGGCGCGCGATGTATGTTTTGGTCATCGGCGCGAGTGAGGCTTTGTCTTTTATTTTATCCGTCACCAAAATATCAAAGGCATCTGACCCCGCGCCCGAACCGAACGACACTTCCAAGATTCGATCTCCGGGTTGGGCTTCATCTAACACGGCTGTTAAACCGATCATCGAAGAACCGGCATACGTGTTGCCGATCACGCCGACGAGTAATCCGGTTTTCACTTGTTCATCGTCAAAGCCCAACAGCTTCGCCGCGCGCTGCGGAAATTTAATATTGGGTTGATGCAATACAACATACTTATAATCTTTGGGAGTTGTGTTCATCATCTCCATCATCGTCCTGCCGGCAGTGGTAGTGTGTTTAAAGTAAGCCGGTTCACCGGTGAAGCGTTGACCATGCTCAGGATATTTTTCGTATTGCCTTCGCCAAAAGTCGGGCGTGTCGGTGACGAAAGAGTAGGAGCCTTGAACAATGGCTAAAGATTCATCGGCGGGTCCAATGAGGTAGGCGGCACCCCCTGCGCCAGCCGTGTATTCGAGCGCATCGCCCGGTCGCCCTTGCGCCGTGTCCATCCCAATACACATTGCGTAATCCGCCATGCCCGATCCCACAAAGCCCATCGCCGCTTGCATCGCTTCGGTTCCGGCTTTGCAAGCGAACTGCCAATCGGCGGCTTGGGTGTGCGGCACTGCGCCAATCGCTTCGGCGACCACAGTGGATGTCGGCTTGACCGCGTAGGGATGCGATTCGGATCCGACCCACACGGCACGAATGCGTTGTGGATCGATCTGTGCGCGCATGAGCGCGTTGCGCGCCGCTTCGACGCTCATCGTCGCCACATCTTCATCGAGTCCGGGCACAGCTTTTTCTTTAATCGGCAAACCGCTCGTGCCTTCCGTCCACACGCGCGAGACTTCGCTGGCGGGCAAACGGTAACGCGGCACATAGGCGCCATAGCCGACGATGCCGACGGGGCGGTTTGGTTTCATGGGTCGTTGAGGTTGAGTCATAAATGCTCCAAATTTCTGATTGTCGATTTCTGATTGCTGATTAACAATCATTGTTCATTCTTCATTGTCTCATTGTTCATTGCTTACGCACTCCGCAACACTTTCCAAATCTCTTTGATCGACAGCCGCTTGCCATACATCAACAAGCCTGATCGAAAAATTTTTGCGCCGGCCCACAAAAAGATCGGGACGGAAATGATCAACACGACGATGCTGCCGACGATGTCCTCAATCGGCGGTTGACCAATGGCAAGGCGGAGCATCATCATCATCGGCGCGGTCAGCGGAATGTAACTCAGCACGCGCGCTACGAGCATGTTGGGATTGACAAACAGAAAACCGTTAACCATCCAAGGGATCGCCGCCACGAAAGAAAAGAGTCCGGCGATCTGTTGACTCTCGCGCATCGAAGTTCCAAGCGAGCCCGCCGTCGCCATGATGACCGCGTAGAGCAAGTAGCCCAGAACAAAATAGATCACTGCCAGCAAAAATGTTAAGGGGTTGAGGGCAATCACGAACCCCGCCGCCATTCCCGCCAGCCCGCCGCTCAAAATAAACGACGAGGCGATCCACACCACCACTTGAGTCAAGCCCACCGATCCCAGCCCAATTACTTTTCCGGCTAATAATTCGAGAGGCGAGATAGATGAGATCAAAATTTCGATCACGCGATTCTCTTTCTCTTCGCTAATGCTCCGCAACAAATAATTCGCCGAACTGAAGATCGAAACAAAAAGCAGAAGCGTGACCGCGTAGGAAACGATAAACCCGCCGGTGAAAGCAAACGAGTTGCGATTAGCCTCCGGCGTCGTTTGTCCCTTCGCTTCCAGCGTCAAGCGCGTCGTGGTTGCCGGTCGGTTCACGCGCGCCAGAGTCGCTTCATCCACTTTGTCTTTCAACAAGCCGTTCACTAAAAACGGATTGATGTTCGTGGTATCCGTTGAGACCGCGCTGCTGAGGTTGGCGTCTTTGGTGTAGATCGTCACCGCGCCCGAACTGACGTAGTTGGACGGAATGATCAGCAGCGCCGAAATTTTGGAATCACCCAACGCCGTTTTTGCTTCGTCTTCATTGGAGTAAGCAACGAAACGATTGGCAAATCGCTCGGCGACGGGCGTGTAGAGTCCCGATGAATCCACCACGCCGATCTTTTGAATCGTATCGGGTGTAAATTGATTACGCAAAATATTAACGGCTTGCCCCGAAAAGAACGTCGCCACAATTAAACCGATCAAGCCTAACGCCGGAAAGAGCAGCGTTGCAAAAATAAATCCGGGGCGGCGCACGTTGGTCGAGTATTCGTGCCAGGCGACGAGTTGAACCATTTTGTTATTCATGAGTGTCGCCCTTCACCACCTTCACGAAAATCTCATCAAGTGATGCTGTCGCCATCTCGAATCGATCTATCATCATGCCGCGTTCAAAAATTTTCTTCAAGAGATCGCGCGGTGTCGCCGACTCCGTTAAATAAACTTTTTGTTTGCCGTCAATCACTTCGGCGCGCAGCACTTCGCCCCACCCCTCAAACGAAAGCGGCGGCGCGATCTCAATGGCATTGGGCGCGAATTGTTTCTTGATCTCTTTCAAATTTCCATATAACACGATCTGTCCATGATTGATCAAGGCAATACGCTCGCACAACACTTCCACTTGACTCATTTCGTGCGCCGACAGGACAACGGTTTTTCCGGCGTCACGCAGTCCGCGAATGATCGATCTCACCGCTTCCACGTTGACAGGATCGAGTCCTTGAAACGGTTCGTCGAGGATGATCAGGTCAGGATCGTGTAGAACGCTGGCGATGAGTTGCACCTTCTGTTGCATGCCGCGCGAGAGTTCTTGAATTTTATTTTTGCCCCAGTCTTTGAGATCGACTCGCGCCAACCATTCATCACTTTTCTTTTCGGCTTCTTTCTTGTCCATTCCCTTGAGCTGACCCAGATAGACCAACGTCTCGCGCACTTTGAGTCCGCGATACAAGCCACGCTCTTCGGGCAAGTAACCGATGCGATGCCGCATCGCGCCCGGCTTCTGCCCCAACACCAGCGCCGTGCCAGAGTCAGGCGCGATGATGTCCATCAACATGCGGATCGTGGTCGTCTTGCCCGCGCCATTGGGCCCGAGCAAACCAAAAACCTCCCCGCGATTCACTTCAAAGCTAATTTTGTTGACGGCGATGAGGGAACTGTAGGTTTTGGAGAGTTGGTCAACGTAGAGGACGGGGTCTAACATAAGATGCTTTGTAAGGGCGACCCTTGCGGTCGCCCAAATCGGACGGGGGCAAGCCCCGTCCCTACAAAATCACACACGTATTTCTTTCAAAACCTCTTCCGCCCGATCAATGCGAACTTTTTTCTCCGCCACGAGTCGTCCGGCGATTTTTTCGATCTCGTCACCCACCGCGCCAGCAGAGATGGCAACCTGCCGCGCATGGAGAGTCATGTGCCCGCGTTGGATGCCTT